>DATILK010000213.1:0-4060 GCA_035476555.1 Chthoniobacterales bacterium
GAATGGGCTGACTCTGTCCGCATTTACAGCAACGGCCCGCGGTTCGGATTTACGAACCTCACCAGCCCGTCCCAGGGCAGCTCCGGCGCTAATCCCGATCAATACATTTTCTGGGACGACGTCCATCCGACCACCGCCGGCCATTTCCGGCTCGCGTTGACCGCCTACAATTCGATTGTCAATCCGCCGCCGGCGCCATCGAAGGTGCTGAATATTTCGACGCGAATGTTTGTCGATACCGGCGAACGCGCTTCCATCGCCGGCTTCATCGTCACGGGCGACATCACGAAAAAAGTTCTGATCCGCGCGATTGGTCCGTCGCTTTCCAACAGCGGTGTGCCGACGCCGCTCGCGAACCCGACCGTGACGTTGTTCGATAACAGCGGCAACGTCGTCGCCACAAACGACGATTGGAAAAAATCGCCCGATGCCGCTGAGATCTCGAGCACCGGCCTCGCGCCGAGCAACGATCTCGAGTCCGCTCTCATTGCCACGATCACGCCCGGCCAGTACACGGCGCAGTTGACTGGCGTGAACGGCGGCACCGGCAACGCCGTCATCGAAGTTTACGATCTTGCGGCCAGCGCCAGTCCAGTGGTCGCGAATCTCAGCACGCGTGGATTCGTCGGCGCGGGTGACAACGTGATGATCGCCGGCGTGATCATTGGCCAGGGCGATTCTCCGATCATGGTTTTCCGCGCGCTCGGTCCGTCGCTGTCGAGTTTCGGCGTGGCCAATCCACTTCTCGATCCGATGTTGGAACTTTACGATAACAACGGCAACCTGATCGCGAGCAACGACGACTGGCAAAATCCTCAAGTCCAGGCTGTCCGGGCCACGAATCTCGCGCCGGCGAACACGAAAGAAGCCGCGATCGTTTCGGCATTCCTCACTCCCGGCAATTACACCGCGGTCGTCCGTGGAAAGAACAACACCACCGGCGTAGCGCTCGTGGAGTCGTACCGAATTCCGTAACGCGTTTCGCCGGAGCTAGCCGCGTCGGCGTTAACGCCGATCGAAGAGCGACTGCTTCTCCGTCTTTCGCAGCTCCCAATCCATCTTCTGATTTTCCAACGTCAGATACTGCGGTTTGAAAAATAATTCGGGATCGGGGGACGACGAGCCGAGCTTAATCGGCGAGTAGCTCCAAAACCGCGAGTAATACCAGGGCGATCGGGCCTGCATTTCGTCCGCCGCGCGCTTCGTCTCCATCTGCTTCTGCAAATGCAACGTGAACAAATCGGTCACCGATGGCCCTTGTCGCAGCTCGAAAGTTCCCGTGACTACGATCGGCGGCAATTCGACTTCCTGCGCGATCGCCGGCGATAATCCCGCGAGCGCGCAGACAAAGGCGCGAACGATCTTCACGGGCCCAAGATTCGCCGGGCCCAATCGAAATTGCATCTTCTTTCCGTTAACGCGCTTGGATATTGGCGCGCCGTTTCCTAAGCTTCCAACCCTCGTGCAAGCGAAAGAAGATTACGTGCTGAAACTTCTGGAGGACGTGGGCCTGGTCACGCACTCGCAGATCGAGAAGGCCAGGGCGCGCCTCAACGGCAGCGGCAACGTCGTCGAGTTGCTGATCAAGGACGGGATCGTTTCCGACGCCGAGGTCTCGCGCAGTCTCGCGGCGCAGGCGCACATGGATTGGATCGATCTCTCGGCGAAAGTTATTTCGGCGGACGTGATCAACCAGATTCGCGCGGAAGACGCGCGCCGGTTCAAAGTCATTCCGGTCGGTTACGGCGAGACCGGGTTGATCGTCGCGGTGAGCGATCCGCTCGATATCGACACGATCGACAGCCTCAGCTTTCTCCTTCAACGCGAGATCGAATTGGTCTGCGCGAGTCCGGATAAGATCCGGCAGGCACTCGTTAAATATTACGGTACGGCTGATGAAGCGTCCGACATTCTCGTGCAACAAATCGGGCACGATGTCGACTTCGGCCTGGAGATAACAGAGGATGGCAGTCCCGACAGCGCCGATGAAGCGGACGCGCCGATCATTCGCATGGTTTCGATGCTGCTCATCGAAGCGCACCGGCTGGGCGCGAGCGATGTGCATCTCGAGCCGCTCGATAAAAAATTCCGCGTCCGTTTTCGAATCGATGGCGTGCTCCAGGAAATGCAGGCGCCGCCGAAGCGTTTGCAATCTGCAATCGTAAGCCGGCTCAAAATCATGACCGGCTCCATGAGCATCGCGGAAAAGCGTCTGCCGCAGGATGGCCGCATCCAGGTGAA
Organism: Chthoniobacterales bacterium; assembly: GCA_035476555.1. GTDB lineage: Bacteria > Verrucomicrobiota > Verrucomicrobiia > Chthoniobacterales > UBA10450 > AV80. Next base: position 2,242 of record DATILK010000213.1, read on the forward strand.
GATTGCGCGGAAGCCGATCGACCTCCGCGTTTCCACGATCCCGACCAACCACGGCGAAAGCGTCGTCATGCGCGTGCTCGATAAATCCAGCCTCATGCTCGGATTGCCCGAGCTGGGATTTTTTAGCGACGACCAGGAGACGTTCGAGCGTTTGCTCAAATTGCCCGACGGCATCCTGCTCGTGACCGGCCCGACCGGTTCGGGAAAAACGAGCACGCTCTATTCGTGCCTGAACTACATCAACAAACCGGACCGCAAGATCATCACCGTCGAGGAACCGATCGAATACCAGATGAATGGGATCAACCAGGTGCAGGTGAACGCCGATGTCGGGATGACATTCCCGGTCGCGCTCCGCTCGATTTTGCGCCAGGCGCCGAACGTCATCATGATCGGGGAAATCCGCGATCTGGAAACGGCGACCATCGCGACGAACGCGAGTCTCACCGGCCATTTGGTTTTCAGCACCCTGCACACAAACGATGCGCCGTCGGCCGTCGCCCGGCTCGTCGACATCGGCGTGCAACCATTCCTCGTCGCTTCTTCGGTGCGCGCGATCATGGCGCAACGACTCGTTAGGCGGCTCTGCTCGAATTGCAAACAGCCGGGGGAATTGAGCGAGACTGAGCTGCGCGCGTTGAACCTCGAGCCCGGCCAGCTCGTCGACGCGCAGGTCATGAAACCAGTCGGCTGCGAGGAATGTCGCGGCACTGGTTACAAGGGCCGAATGGGAATCTTCGAAATTTTCGTTATCGACGACAACGTCCGGCACATGATCAACAACCGGCAATCGACGTTGCATCTGCGGCAGCGGGCGCGCGAGCTGGGCATGCGCACCTTACGCGAAGACGGCGTGCGCAAAGTTCTCGCCGGCGTCACCTCTGCCGATGAAGTGATTTCAATCACGCTGGGAGACGTGAACTGAAATGAACGCGCAACAGGTCGCAGACATTTTCGTCGAGCAACACGTGCTCCAGTCTTCGCAGGCGGAAGACGTTTTGCAGGAGGCGCAGCTCAATGGAAAAACCGTCGAGCAGGCGCTGATCGACAGCGGCTTCGTCGATCAACCCGGATTTTATCAGGTCATCGCTGAAGCGCTTGGGACGGAATTTGTGGAACTCGGCGCGAACGAAATTCCTCAGGAAATCCTGCGGCTCATTCCCGGCGGACTGGCGCGGCTCCATCGCGCGCTTCCGGTCGCGTTGAACGATCAGACGCTCGACGTTGCGCTGGTCGACCCGCTCGATCCGAGAGCGGTGGAAGACTTGCGCTTCGCGCTCGGGAAAGACGTCCACGTGGTGGTGGCGCCTGTAGCGGAAGTGGAAGAGCGGATCAAGCGCTACTACGGCAGCGACAGCTCGAGCATGGAGGACATCCTCAAGCAGCTCGGCGAAACCGGCGAGCTGCTGGCGTTGCGCGGGACGGACGAAAGCGCCTCCGCCGTCGAAGCGGAAGCGAACACGACGCCGATCATCCGGTTCGTCGACCTGATCCTGTTCCAGGCGATCCAGGACCGGGCGAGCGACATTCACTTCGAGCCGTTCGAGAACGAATTCAAAATCCGTTACCGGGTGGATGGCGCGCTCTACGAAATGGCGCCGCCGCCGCGGCATCTCGCGCTGCCGGTTATTTCGCGCGTGAAAGTGATGGCGAACATGAACATCGCCGAGCGCCGGTTGCCGCAGGACGGGCGCATCCAGAAAAATGTCGCGGGCCGCACGGTCGATCTGCGCGTCTCGACCTTGCCGACGCAATTTGGCGAGAGCGTCGTCCTCCGCGTTCTCGATCGTTCAACGGTCAACCTCGACCTCGAATCCCT
>DATILK010000214.1:0-5433 GCA_035476555.1 Chthoniobacterales bacterium
CTGCGGCGCCGGGGACGAGCGATTACGGCGCGCTCAGTCTCATTCTGCAATTGCAGTACCGCGTCGAATTTCTTCGCAGCGTACCTGCGACAGTTTTTCTTCCAGCTCCTGATGTCGATTCCGCGTTCGTCCGCATTGCACCACGACGCGCCGACGAATTGCCGCCGTACGATCCCGAGAGATTTTTCCGGCTTGTTCGCCAGGGTTTTTCGCAGCGCCGGAAGCAGCTCCGCAATTTGTTGCGAACAGAAATCTCTCGTTGGGACGAAGCCGCTACAGCGCTTGGTTTCGATCCGCGGGCTCGTGCAGAGGAACTCGGTCTCGAGCAATGGATCGCTCTCTCTAATATCGCCGGGCTGCCGCCTGAAAATGCGACGCCGGGCAACGATTCAGAGCTCTTCCAGGTCGTGGACGAAAACGACGAGGCGACGGGTGCAGCTCCCCGGGGTGAAGTGCATGGGAATAACTTGCGGCATCGGGCCGTTCACGTGTTCATTTTCAACCGCCACGGGGAACTGTTTCTCCAGAAGCGCTCGCGCTGGAAAGACCGGCATCCCTTGCTCTGGGATTCAAGCGCAGCCGGGCACGTCGATGCGGGAGAAAACTACGATGAAACGGCGGTCCGCGAGCTCCAGGAAGAGCTCGGAGTGACGGGGACGTTGACTCGCGTGGGCAAGCTGGGCTGCTCCAAGCGGACGGGCTGGGAATTCATTTGGCTTTATCGGGGCGAGCACGAGGGACCGTTCCAGCTCGCGGCGGCCGAGATTGAGTACGGGGAATTTTTTCCAATCGATATTATCGATCGGTGGACGAAAGCGCGACCGCAGGAATTTGCTCCCGGCTTTCTGGAATGCTGGTCGGTTTTTCGAAAAGCCTAACGCCGTCCGCGCGTCTTTCCGCTTCCCTGCTTTTTGCCGCGGGTTTTTTTCGAGGTCCCCGGGCCACGATATAATCGGTCCGGCAATTCTCCCAGCGCGGATTTCCGATACTTCCGCGCCGCGCGCCGCGCGCTTTCCTTGCCGCCGTGGCCGTTGTCGCTGAACAAACGCGTCACCGTACTGCCGCCGCGAAGGAAGTGGACCTGAAAGCCATGAGTTTGTTTCTTGGCGCGAGGTTTCGTATCGATGCGCCGGATGTTTTGTTCCGAATCGGGATTAGCTCTTTTTTTCACCTGATTCACTCTAGGTAGAGCCGACGAGACTGCAAACGGCTCAATGCTCTGTTTTCCATGAGGTCGGCGGTGGCAAATGCCAGCTCTGCCATTTCTTGTCGTATTCGCTCTGCGGCAGCAGCACATACGACGGATGCCGCACCGACCGCATCCACGTAATCAGGCGGACGAGATCCGGTTCGGCCATCGTCGTGCAACCGGAACTCGGCCGCGAGACGCCGCGTCGAATATGGAAAAAAATTGCGCTGCCCGCTCCGGGCACGGGTGGATCCGAGTTGTGCCGAATTTCCACCAGCCAGCGATACGCGAAATCGTTGTGCCGCATTTTCTGTTTCTCGAACCACGGAGGCGGCTTCGCCGGATCGGGAATGGTGACGAAACGATTATAGTCCGGGCTCTTCACGTCATCGACCCACGCATCCGCGGTCGTCACTTGATGGAACGGGAAATCGGCGCCGGGCGGCAATTGCGGATCGTAGGTGTAGATTTTTCCGATCGCGAAAACGCCGGCGGGCGCGCGGCCGTCGCGTTCCGTTTTTCGCAATCCGCTTTCATTTTGTCCGGCCACGCCCGATCCCCAGGCGAGACCATTCTTTCCGAAAAGAACAGGCCAACGCTGCGAGACCAGTGACCAATTTCCGCCCGACCCGCGCTCGAACAACTGCATCTCGCCGCGCATGGAATTCCAATCCGGCGCGACGCCGACAATCAATTGCGTGCACTCATCCGGCACGCCGGCGGCATATCCACTGCTTACGACCAGCGCCACGAAGCCGCACAACAGGCGTCCAGAATTCGCGATAAACATTTCCCAAACCTAGACGCGCATCTTATTGCTTCTGTCCAACCGAATCGCCGCCGTTGAAAAAATTTCTGCTACCGCTCTGCCTCGCCCTCGCGATTTTCGCGGCCTACGCGCCGTCGTTGCGGAACGATTTCGTCTGGGACGACACCGCGCTCATCCTGCGCGATCCGTTGATTCGCAGCTGGCAGCTCGTTCCCGAGGCGTTCCAGCATTTTCTCTTCATCGACGCGACGCCGTCGGATTTCTATCGGCCAATCCAGCGGCTGACTTACCTGGCTGATTACGCCGCGTTTGTTTTCAAACCATCCGGTTACCATTTCAGCAGCATTCTTTTTCACGTCGGCGCAACGCTGGCGCTCTTTCTTTTAGCGAACGAACTTCTGCGCGGCTGGAATTTCGAGGAACGAAAAAGGCGCGGGCGTGCGTTCATCGCCGCGCTGATCTGGGCCGTGCATCCCGTTCACACTGCGGCCGTCGCTTATATTTCCGGGCGCGCCGATCCCCTTGCGGCGACGTTTGGATTTCTCGGGCTTTATTGTGGCATTCGCGTCGCGCCGGCCACGCGCGCCAATCGCTGGCTGCTCCAGATCGCGACGGCCGCGTTTTTTCTGCTCAGCGCCCTGAGCAAAGAGAGCGGACTCATCTTCCCGATTCTGTTGATTGCGATCCTCGTCCTTCGCAAATCGTGGCGGCAACTCGCGCCAGCCAGTCTCGTCCTGGCTTTCGTGATCGTGAGTTACCTGAGTTTGCGATTGCCGGCAGAACATTTTCCCGCGCCGCGGTTGCGCCCGCCCGCGCCACTACTCGTTCGGCCAATTGTCGTAGCTCGCGCCTTCGCCGAATACACCAGCCTGATTTTGTTTCCAGCGAATCTCCACATGGATCGCGACGTGGAATCGCATCCGTTTGGCTCAAGCGATGCCAGCGTGCGCGGCGCGGCGTGGCGCGAATTGCAAACCCTGGCCGGCATCGTTCTCCTCGCCGCCGCGATCTATTGGTTGATTCGCAGCCGCAGACGCGATCCCGCCGTCTTTGGTTGCCTCGTCCTCGCGGCGCTGGCGTACATCCCGATAAGTGGCGCGTTTTCACTCAACGCCACGATCGCCGAACACTGGGTTTATTTGCCGGCCGCATTTCTTTTTCTTGCGGCAACGATTGCCATCTCACGTCTGCGGATTCCGGTCCGAGCGACGGTGAGTGTCGCCGCGCTTTTGGTCGTCTTGTTCGGCGCCCGCACTTTTCTCTACACCTTCGACTGGAAAAATCAGCGAACTTTCCTGGAACGGACCATCTCGGCCGGCGGCGATTCCGCGCGGATGCTGATCAATCTCGCCAGCCAGGAATTGCATGACGGGCAACTCGATTCGGCGAAGAAACATTTGGACGCGGCGTTGGAAAAAGAACCGAACCAACCGTTTGCTGTCATCAATCTCGCCGTCGTCGCAATTCGAAAAGACGATTACGCCACGGCCCGGGAAATCCTGAGTCGCGCCATAAATTTACCGGTCGTCGACGCGCAGGCGCACGAGCTCCTCGGCATTCTTGAACTGAAAGAGCACGACCGCGTGGAATTATTGCGTTTCCGGCTCGCGTCGCGCACGGGGCCGCCGAACTGGCGGATCGAGCGCCGCTACATCGAAGCGCTTGACCAAACTGGCAATACCGCTGCGGCGATCAAAGAGCTGGGCAAATGCCTGGAGACGCAATGGTATCGCGCCGAATCGTGGCTACTGCTCAGCCGCTTGCTTTCCAAGAACGGTCCGACCCGTGAAGCGATGGACGCACTCGAGCAGGCGAAAGATTACGATGTCCACTTGATGGAGCACGCGGAAGTGCCGCAGCCGTAGACCTGTCATCTTGAGAGAATCGCTTCGATGAACGCCGGCAAATATTTCTGCGCCTTCACTTCCCCTACTCCGCGAATCTTTCGGCCGGCTTCCACCGATGCGGGTTTCAATCGGGCAAACGCGCGCAGCGTTTCATCGGGAAAAATTATGTACGCCGGCACATTCCCCTGCTCGCGCGCGAGATCGAGCCTCAATTTTTTCAATCGCTCCAGAATCTCCGCGTCGACTGGCAGCATCTCCTCGAGCGACGCTTCTTTCGCCCTGGCTTTCCGCGCGGTCGATTTCTCTGATCGGCTTCGCTGCGGCCAGCGCAGCTGATAGTCATCGCGACCTTTCATCACTTCATCGCCGCGTGGCGTCAGAGTGACCATCGGATATTGGCCGCCACTCGACACAAGTAGTCCGGCGTCCTGCAACTCGCGCAGGAGCTGGTTGAGGTAGGCGACGCCTTCGCTCTTCAATAATCCGTGCGTCGAAAGCCGATCGAGCTGCGCGTTCAGAATTTCCTGCGAGCGACTGCCCACGAGCGTTTGCACAATCCTTCCGCGACCGAAGCGCGGCTGCCATTCGCCATCGATCTTCGCCGACATGCGCGCCACGCCACTCAATGCTTTCCGCACAATCAGCGCTTCGTCTTCCGTTGGCGACCGCGCCGGGCCGGCCGTTTCCAGGCAAATATCGCAATTGCCGCAACGCGCCGGATCCGGTTCGCCGAAGTAACGCAGAATCGCCTGTTGCCGGCATTCGCGCGCATACGCGAAGTCGATCATCATTCTCAACTTCGCCCGGTCCCGCCGCTCCTTTTCGCGCAGCTTCGCCGCGTCGAGCTTCAATTGGTGACCGCGCACGTCCGGCTGAAGGACACGCGTTCCGCGGACCCGTTTTCCCGGAATATCGAACCGATCGATGTAGCCTTCGCGATCGAGAACATGCAACGACGAGCTGATCATCATGTCGCTGCGTTCGTCGCCAAGCCGCAACGCCATTTCCTTAATCGAGATTTGAAGTTCGTTTTTCGAATCGGCCTCACGCCGCAACATTTCGTAGGTTTGCGCGATGAACTCCAGCGGCGGGTTGCTTCCTTCGATGAAGAATTCCTGCACGCGCGTGTCGGCGTGATTGAATAGCAGCTCGCACGTCGCCGCTTCGCCGTCGCGGCCCGCGCGTCCGGCTTCCTGATAGTAAGCTTCGACGCTTCCCGGCACATCGAAATGGACGACGAACCGGATGTCCGCCCGATCGATGCCCATCCCAAACGCGTTCGTCGCCACCACGATATCGCGCCGGCCTTGCATGAACTCGTTCTGCGCTTTCTCGCGCTCTTCATCGTTCATTCCGCCGTGGTAAAGAATGCTCGAGATGGTTGCGAGCTGGAGCGTTTCGGCGACTGCTTCAACGCGTTTTCGGGTCGAGCAATAAACAATGCCAGTCTTGTGCTCGCGGATCAGCGCGTTCAATCGCGCGTATTTCTCGGCTTCGTTGGCGACCGGCGTGATCAGCAACTTCAGGTTCGGTCGCGCGAATCCGGCGACGAATTCGCGCGGCTCGCGTAACGCCAGATGCGTGAGGATGTCGCGTCGTACTTCCGGCGTCGCCGTCGCAGTGAACGC
>DATILK010000215.1:0-6644 GCA_035476555.1 Chthoniobacterales bacterium
TGTCGGTGCATTGTTCCTGATCAGCACAATCGCGGCGCAATCCGAAGCCCAGGCTGAAACAATAAGAGTTGAAGAATTCACCTTCACCGTGCCGGAAGGCTGGCGCTCCGTCACGCCATCGACGCCGATGCGCAAGGCGCAGCTCGAGATCGCGCGCGGACCGGAAAAAGCGGAAGTGACGTTCTTCCATTTTGGCGCGGACCAGGGAGGAAGCGCGGCGGACAACGTCACGCGCTGGTATGCGCAATTTCCCGGCAGCGAAAAGAATCGAATCACTGAGCACGCGCAGATCGGCACGGTGAAGATCACCTTTGCGATGGCCGACGGCACCTTCAACAGCGGCATGCCCGGCGGGCCGACGACGCCGATGGAGAATTACGCGCTTTGCGGCGCGATCCTCGAAACCGCGACTGGCAATCTTTTCGTCAAGATGACGGGGCCGAACGCCGTCGTGAAAGCATCGACCGACGCTTTCAAGAAAATGATCACGGAAGCGGCGAAGACGGCGGCGCCCAAGACATAGACTCGGTCATTCTCGAACGAACGGATTCGTCCGCCGTTCGGCGCCGATCGTCGTCGCTGGACCATGGCCAGGCAGCACGATGACATCGTCGCCCAGCGGATAGAGCTTTTCTTTTATTCCCTGAAAGAGCAGATCGCCATCGCCACCCGGCAGATCCCAGCGACCAACTCCGCTCGCAAACAAAACGTCGCCGCCGACCAGCAGTTTGTCTTTTCGCGCAAAGAAACACAGGCTGCCCGGGCAATGACCCGGCACTTCCAGGACTTCCATCTCCAGTCCGAGAAAATCGCGGACCGGCGTGGCAGCGACCAGGAAATCGGGCTCGACCGGTTCGATCTCCAGTTGAAACCCCAAGCCGCGAAAGAATTCCGGATCGGAAATCATCGGAGCCGTCTCCGCATGACAGCCAATGGGACAACCGAATTGCTTCCTGATCTTCGCGACGTCAGGGATGTGATCGAAATGGCCGTGAGTCAGCAAAAGGAGTTTCGGCGCCAGGCCTTCGGCGACCAGCCAATCGCAAGCGCCGTCTGGCGCGTCAAAGAGAATGGGGCCTTCCGGCGCTTCGACCAGATAACAGTTCGTCTCGAAGATTCCGCCGCAAAAGGTCTGGTAACGCATCGCCGCAGACTGTAGCCGGGGTGGGCCACCCGAGCCAGCGACAGGCAAATTCAGCTCTCAGCGACGATCTTATTCCAAGGGAACGAAAGCTGCATGCAAGGGCGCGGCGACCGGCCGTTCTTTGAATGTTCCGCCCAGCCGATTGTCTCACTACCAACGAATGAACATAACCGGCGCGGTTTTCTTGCCTTCTGGGTGGATTCTGCGACTTTCCGAAACCTCTTTTTCCGAATGAAACCACTTCTCCGCTCACTTATCGCCCTGCCTGCGGCACTTTTGGCCGTTGCACTTACAACGGCGCCGCTCCAGGCGAAATCAGACGCCGGGAATGTCGCCACCTCCGTCGGCCGGTTGCTCGAGGAAGGCCATTACACCCATCAGGCGCTCAACGACGACGTCTCGAAGAAATTCCTCAAGACTTATCTCGAGCTCCTCGACTTCAGCCATCTCTTCTTCACCCAGCAGGACGTCGATATGCTGACGGCGAAATACGCCACGTCGCTGGATGATGATGTGTTGCTCGGGAATTTGAAACCGGCCTACGACATTTACGAGCTCTACACGAAGCGAGTGGACGATCGCGTCGCGAAGATCAAGGAACAGCTCAACCAGCCCAACGATTTCAAGAGTAACGCCATGATCGAGTTGAGCCGGCAGAAGGCGCCGTGGCCGAAGGATGATGCGGATGCCGACCAAATCTGGCACGGCCGGATTGCCAGCGAACTGCTCCAGGAACACCTGAGCGAACATCCGATCGAGCCCGGTCCGAAACTCATCGCAAAGCGTTACGAACGTCTCGCCCGCAATGTCCACGAGCAGGACAAGGACGAACAGGTGAAACTTTTCCTCGACGCGCTCGCCCAGGCCTACGACCCGCATTCCGAATATCTGAGCAAGGCTGACCTCAAGAATTTCAGCATCAACATGGGCCTGTCGCTGGTCGGCATTGGCGCGATGCTGCGGACGGAAGACGGTTACGCGAAAATTGAAAGCCTCGTGCCTGGCGGCCCGGCCCAGACCGATGGACGGTTGAAGGTCGGCGATCGCATCACAGCGGTGGCGCAGGGGAACGGCGAATTCTCCGACGTTCGCGACATGCGTCTCGATAAAGTGGTCGAACAGATTCGCGGCAAAAAAGGAACGAAAGTTCGGCTGCTCGTGATTCCAGCGGATTCGCCGGATCCATCGAAGCGCAAGACCGTCGATCTGGTGCGCGACGAGATCAAACTGAAAGACCAGGAAGCGCGCGCCGACATCATCATCAAGAAGAACGAAAACGGCGAGCCGGTGAAGCTCGGCTGGATCACGCTCCCGTCATTTTATGCCGACATGGATCGGCATCAGAAGAGCACGACCAAGGACGTGCTCCAGCTGCTGAAACGGCTGAAGAAAGAAAATATTTCCGGGCTCGTCGTCGATCTGCGGCGCAACGGCGGCGGTTCGCTCGAGGAAGCGATCGCGTTGACCGGCCTCTTTTTGAAATCGGGCCCGATCGTGCAGACGAAAAGCTCGAACGGAAACATCGTGGTCTCGAGCGATCCGGATCCGGGCATTGCTTACTCCGGCCCGATGATCGTGTTGACCAGCCGGCAGAGCGCGTCGGCCAGCGAGATTTTCGCGGCGGCCCTCCAGGATTACGGACGAGCATTGATCGTGGGAGACAAGAACACGTTCGGCAAAGGCACCGTGCAGACGATCCTCGAGATCGGACGGTTCACTTCCCTCCTCGGGAACCGCTCGCAGGAAGACGGTGCGCTGAAATTGACGATCCAAAAATTTTATCGCGTGGCGGGCGGTTCGACGCAGCTGCACGGCGTGGCTTCGGACATCGTTCTGCCGACGTTGAGCGATCTGCCGGAGTTCGGCGAAGGCGCGCTGAAGAATTGTCTGGCCTACGACGAAGTGCCGAAGGCGCGCTACACGAAATGGTCGGAGGGCCGCGGCTTGTTCATCGATGAATTGAAGCGCCGGTCGGAAGCGCGCGTCCAGAACAATGCGGAATTCCACTACGTCATGGAAGACATGGACCGGCTGCGGAAGCGGCTCGATGAAAACCGGATTTCGTTGAACGAAGACACGCGCAAAGCCGAATTGAACGAAGACAAGATCCGCAAGGAAACGCGCGCCAAGGAACGCCTCGCTCGTCACGACGAGCAAATGGAAATGATTCGGCTCACGCTCGACAACGTCGACAAGCCGAACCTGCAGCCGATCCTGTTCCCGGGAAATCTCGCCGCGAACAAGAAGAACGGAAGCAACAAGGTCGCGCCCGAAGCGGCCGATGATTCGGATTCCGACTCCGCTCTCGGTAATGACGACGGAACGAAAGAGCCGGCGATCGATCCGGAGCGCGACGAGACGCTCAACATCCTCAAAGATCTCGTCGATCTGAATCGCGCGCCGACGACTGCGAGCACAACGGCTTCTCCGGCGCCCCCGCCGAACTGATCGCGATCGCGCGATTGCATTCAGTGTAGCGACGCCGCTCTGTCGGCGTAAACCCGCGTGATTCAGGAAGCGTGTTACGGCGACAGAGCGCCGTCGCTACAACTGAGCACCCTTCAAATGGCGATCGGCGCTTTGATCGCGGGATGCGGGTCGTATTCGCTGAGGGTGAAATCTTCGAATCGGAAATCGCGAATGTTTTTCACGGCGGGATTTAGTTGCATCCGGGGCAAGGGCCGGAACTCGCGACCGAGCTGCTCGCGCGCCTGATCGAGATGGTTCCGGTAAAGATGGAGATCGCCGAACGTGTGGACGAACTCGGCCGGTCGGAGTTCGCAGACCTGCGCGACCATCATGGTGAGCAACGCGTAGGATGCGATGTTGAACGGCACGCCGAGAAATAGATCGGCGCTGCGTTGGTAGAGCTGGCAGCTTAGCTCGCCGTCGTGCACATAAAACTGAAAGAGGATGTGGCAGGGCGGCAGCGCCATCTTTTCGAGCTCGCCGACGTTCCAGGCGCTCACAATTAGTCGCCGGCTTTGTGGGTTCCGTTTTATGTCGGCGATCACTCCATCGATTTGATTGATCGCCGCGCCGTCCGCGCTCCGCCAGCGGACCCATTGCGCGCCGTAGATCGGGCCGAGATCGCCGTTCGCGTCGGCCCATTCGTTCCAGATCGTCACGCCCTTTTCGTTGAGCGAGCGCACGTTCGTCTCTCCTCGCAAAAACCAAAGCAGCTCATGGATGATCGATTTGAGGTGAAGCTTCTTCGTCGTCAGGAGCGGAAATCTTTCCCGCAAATCGAATCGGGCCTGCGCGCCGAAAACTGAAAGCGTCCCGGTGCCGGTGCGATCTTCGCGCGGAATGCCGTGGTCGAGAACGAGCCGGAGAAGATCATGGTACTGTCGCATCGCGAATCCTAAATAAACGGGAAGAACCTACGAGGCGAGCAGTTGATTACTGTAGCGCGGGTCGCCGGTCACATCGTCGCCGAGCCAATCCGGCGGCTGAAAATTTTTCGCGCCGTCTTCCTCGTCGAATTCTACTTCGGCGACAACCAGTCCTTCGTGGCGCTCGTGATAAACATCGATCTCAACGGTGAGTTCGCCGAGCGGGATCTCGTAGCGCGTTTTGACGAGCCGCTTGCCTTCGGTCGCGGGCCAGAGGGCTTCGAACTGATTCGTGGTTAATTCGACTTCCCGCTCTTCCCGCACGTTTCCGCCGCCGCGTTTGAAAGTGAGCATGTATCGCTCGCCCGATTTCCGAAGCCGGACTTGCAGCCCACTGTCCAGACTCACGAGATAACCCTGCGAAATTTTGTTGTTCGGATAACTCGTTAGGCCGTCTGGCAATTTGCGGACGAGAAACTTCCGCTCGATCTCGCGACTTGAAGAAAATGACATATCACTCGCCGCTTTCTTCATCCTTGCGGCAACGCCGTTTCGCATTCCTCCAGCTCTTCCGGTCTCGCTTCGCGGAAAATCAGCCAGACGCCGATCAGGACAAGTGCTCCTCCCATGAGCGACCAGAGACTGAAACTCTCGCCGCCGAGCAGCCATCCGAAGAGCACCGCGCCCGGCGGCGTGATGAAGGAGATCGTTTGCAGGTTCGTCACCGACATCCTCGGCATGAGCCAGTAGAGAAGAAGAAAGGCGAGCGCGGAACCGGGAATCGCCAGGTAAAACAGGCAGAACGTCGCGCGCGCCGTCCAATGAAAGTGCAGCGGATTTCCCTCGAGCCACAGCCCGACGACGATCAACGGCACAAGACCAAAGATCATTTGCCACGCCGCGATCATCGCCGGCGCGAGTCGAATCGCGCGCGCTTTCAAGTACACATTCGAGAGCGCCGCGCCGGCCGCGCCGAAAACGATGGCAACGCCGCCCCAGAACGCGAGCAATCCGCCGAAATCGAGGAGCCGCGAGCAAATAACGGCAACTCCACCGAGCGCGACGAGCGCGCCCGCGATTCGGGCGCCGCGAAGCGGTTCGCTTGGAATGATGAAATGCGCGAACACCATTCCGAAAATCGGGATTGTCCCCTGAAGCACGGCGGAGAGTCCGGACGACACGTAGAGCTCCGCCCAAAAGAGCAGCGCATAATTGACGCAAAACATCAGAATGCCGGTCCAGGCGAGAAGCATGAAATCGCCGCGATTTCGCGGCAGCAAACGAACGCGTCCAATCGAAATCGCCAGAAGGACCGCGACCGCGATGACGAATCGGATCGCCACGAAAGAGACCGGCGGCAGATCGCGGAGCCCGAATTTAATCGCGAGCCAGGTCGAGCTCCAGATCAGGCAGAGCGCGACGAACGCAGCGATGGTCGCCAATTTAGTTCGCGCTTCCGTCATTGATTAGGAGCGCATCAGGTCTCGCGCGTTGCAAACTTAATCGCGCGCCAGCGCCTGAATCGCATCGGCCAGCGTCTCGAAAGTCATCAATCGAACGTCGGGCCCATAATGAAATGGCGAAAGAATGTTCAGGCCGATATCGCGATGCGGGTCCGGCATCACCCGCACGACCGCGCTCACCTTCTTCGCCGCGAAGAGGTCCATGACCTCTGCGACAAACGGCGCCGCGTCAGTCGCCATCGATTCGAGCCAGCGGAAATCGGCCAGCGCGACGAAGCCGGGCGCCATCTCCTCTATCTTTTCGCGGATGCGCGCAACCGTCTCACGCGATTCGTCCGCGGTGACATTTCCGGCGAAGCTCAAGACGAGCAGCTGTTTGGTCGTGTCGGTTTCGACGACAAACATCAGGACAATGTCGCCATGTCGATGACGAACCGATATTTCACGTCGCTCTTCAGCATGCGTTCGTAGGCTTCATTGATCTGGTTCATCGAAATTTTCTCTATGTCGCAAACGATCCCGCGCTCCGCGCAATAATCGAGCATCTCCTGCGTTTCGGCGATTCCGCCAATGAGCGAGCCCGCCAGGCTGCGCCGGCGATGAATGAGGCTGAATGCGTCCACCGCGAGCGGATCCGGTGACGCTCCGACGAGCACCAAAGTGCCGTCGCGTTTCAACAACGACAGGTAAGCGTCGAGGTCG
>DATILK010000216.1:0-2774 GCA_035476555.1 Chthoniobacterales bacterium
GGTCGTCGGGTCGGGTGATTGGCCGGCGTGGATCACGCGGGTCGCGATATCGTGTTGCTTTTTCATGACGGCATTTGGCGGCGCAAATAGGAAAGCAGATCGCTGCGGGTGATGAGGCCGAGGAAGGTGTCGCCGTCCATGATGATCGCGACCCGGCCGCGATCGAAAACTTCGAGCAAGTCTTTCATCTTCGCGCTGGGCGAGAGCGTTTCCAATTTGTCGGTCATCGCGGTGTGGACGGCGTGATTAAACCGCTCCGGATCCTGATGGACTTTTACGAGCACGTCCGATTCGTCGAGGAGACCAACCACTTTGCCGCTCTCGTCGACGACCGGCACCTGCGAGACTTCGGCGGAGCGCATGCGTTTCACCGCTGTGAGCAACGTGTCGTTAGGCCCAACCGTCACGACTTCGCCCGCTTCGTAGCGATGGCTGATGAGATCGCTCAGGTCGCCTTGCGCGGGACGGCTGACGAACCCCTGCTCGGCCATCCAAAAATCGTTATACATCTTCGACAGATATTTATTCCCGTCGTCGGCCACGAAGGTAACAACACGCTTCTTTTCCGTTTGGGCGCGGCAATAGCGGAGCGCGCCCGCCAACAAAGTCCCGCTCGAAGAGCCGGCGAGAATTCCTTCTTTTAGGAGAAGCTCGCGCGCCGTCGCGAAACTCTCGACGTCATCGATCGTGTACGCTTCAGCGACCCGCGAAAGATCGGCTATGTCCGGAACGAAATCTTCGCCAATGCCTTCGACGGCCCAGCTGCCGGCGGTGCCCAGGTTGCCGGTCTTCACGTAATCGACCAGAATCGAACCGGCCGGATCGGCCAGGACCATTTCGAGGTTCGGTTGCACCCGCGCAAAGAAGCGCGACAAACCAGTGATCGTCCCGCCCGAACCGACACCGCAAACCACCGCATCGAGATGATGCCCCATCGCCTCCCAGATTTCCGGCCCCGTCGTTTTTTCGTGCGTGCGCGGATTCGCGGGATTGCCGAATTGATTCACGTAAAACGCGCCCGGAGTTTCCGCCGCCAACCGCGCCGCCATGTCCTGGTAATATTCGGGATGGCCGCGCGTCACGTCGGAGCGCGTCAATCGCACTTCAGCCCCGAGCGCGCGGACGTGCGCGATTTTCTCCTGCGACATCTTGTCGGGAATCACGAGGATGGTCCGATATCCTTTTGCACCGCCGATGAGCGCGAGTCCCAATCCGGTATTGCCCGCGGTCGCTTCGATGATGGTGCCGCCCGGCTGCAATTTCCCATCGCGCTCGGCCGCTTCGATCATGGAGAGCGCGATCCGGTCCTTGATCGATCCGCTCGGGTTATAGCTTTCGAGTTTGAGGAAAAGCTGGCAAACGCCGGTATCGAGTCGGGTGATTTCGACCAGAGGCGTGTCGCCGATCAAGGAAAGAATCGACGGCGGTTTTTGCTCGGATGCGGCGTGCAACAGGCTCATGCGATTCGGCTCACCACTCGGATTTGCTGTCCGCAAAAAATTGCTGGAGAACGTCGAACCGCAGTTCGCCGTAGTTCATGGCGTAGCGAAGATCGCCGCCTTTGTAAATCCAGGTCGTGGGAATCCAGCTCACCGGCAAATCGAGGAACCGTTTAATCTTGGTATCGCCTTTCCGCGGACCGGGATCAGCGAGAATGGTGACGTTGGGTTGATTCGCCAGCTCGAACTTCGTCAGCATCGCGCGGCCATCATCGCCGCCGTTCCAGACCGAAACGAAATAGAATTTCACGTCCGGGTTTTCTTTCACCGTTTTCAGCCAGCCGCCGCTCTTTAATTCCGACTGACAATTCCCGCACCACGGCGCCCAGAGATGCACGACGCTTAGCCCCGGCGCCTTGATCGCCTCGGTCAGCTGTTGTTCGGCCGGCGACGAGGCAAAGAGCGAAGCGGCGGCCAGGAACAAAACTAGAACGGCGGAAAGTTTTTTCATGTGGCGGATCCGGCCTTGAGCGAGGGACGCTTCGACGGACAGTTTAATATGCGGAGAAATAGTTTCCGCTCAAGACGGTCTCGCGTCGATTCGCGATTCTGCTGGCACGCAATCGAAGGCGTTCGCGCGTATCTTTAAAGAGAGATGATGATGAGCCAAACAGAGATGGAACGACCGAAGCGGGCTGCCCCTGCAGGATCGACCGCGGAGAGCGCGCATGCCGCCGTCCTTGCCCGTCTCGAGCAACTCTGCCGGAAACCGGTGAAACCGCCGAAATCCTTGCAGCCCACTCCCGAGGCCGCAAAAAGCAAGATCAGACGGCTCCGGCTGAAACGGCGGCTCCTGATGCAAAGTTCAAGGAACCGCGAGAAACCGATTCTCTAAGATCGTTGAGCGCGTCCGCGCCGGTTCAATTATTCCACATGTTCGCTTCGCTCATGCGAACGGGGGGACTGTTCGAAGTCGAACAAGCATTACCCTGATAAAACCAATCGCTGGGAAGTGCCGGACAACCTTCCGTAGGGCAATGAACCGAAAACGTTCCACCGGGTTCTCGCGTGACCTCGATCTGGCGGCCGGTGATTGTCCGATCGCACAAAACGCAGACGCGTCGATCGTCGAGCGAATGCCATTTTCGGCGCAGATCGCTCGCCTGCAGGATCGCGAGTTTCTCTTCTGGAAGGACCGGTTCAATCATGTTCGGAAGAGCGCCAGACTAAGCGGGTCGACTCTCGACTGAAATCGGCACGAGCTCTGACACGCACATAGGGCAAACTCCTACAACGCACCGAAGTTTCGCGGAAACCTGAGCCGCTTCCCATCGC
>DATILK010000217.1:0-2325 GCA_035476555.1 Chthoniobacterales bacterium
AATCTTGCGCTAGACTCATGGCCGCTACTGAAACGATGTTTGTTCTTATTGACGCTCTTTTGCGCTGGCTGTGGATCACATCAACCGCCGGCTTGGGATGCTGTGGCAGCAAGACCGAACCATGCGTGGGGTTATTATAGCGGGCAGGTCGAAGCGCGCTGGGAAAACGATGGCCGGCACATGACACTCCTGAGCGAACTGCGTTACATCGACCCCGATGGCGTTGTCTGGATCGCGCCGGCGGGCTCGGTTGTCGATG
Source organism: Chthoniobacterales bacterium (assembly GCA_035476555.1). Lineage (GTDB taxonomy): Bacteria > Verrucomicrobiota > Verrucomicrobiia > Chthoniobacterales > UBA10450 > AV80. Next base: position 260 of record DATILK010000217.1, read on the forward strand.
GCGCCTCAATCCCGCGCGTGCTCTGGTCATTCATGGGCGGGCCCTTCGACGGAAAATATCGCAACGCCTCCGTCCTGCACGATGTCGCTTATGACCAAAAGACACGGCCCTGGAAAGAAGCCGATCGCATGTTTTACAACGCGATGCGCTGCAGCGGCGTGAGCCCGACTGAGGCGAAGACAATGTATTACGCGTTATATCGCCACGGCAGGCACTGGAAATACTTGCGCGGGGTTGCCATCGCGAGCGAGCGCGACGAGCAAACTGTCCCCCGCGCATTACCAGTGAGCGAAGAGGAGATCGAGGAAACCAGAAGCTGGATCGAGAACGCGAATCCATCGCTGTCCCAAATCGAAGCGAGAGCTGCCGCCGCGCCATCGCAATAGCCCCTTGAATCGGCAATGAAATCGCGTCAAGCCGCCGTCATTTTCATCTTCATCACCGTCGTTCTCGACATGCTTGCGATTGGTCTGATCGCACCGGTGCTGCCGAAATTGGTGCTGAGTTTCTTAAACAACGACATGAGACGCGCCGCTAACTGGAACGGCATTTTCCTGACGGTTTTTGCGGCGATGCAGTTTTTCTTCTCGCCCGTGATCGGCGTTTTGTCCGACCGGATCGGTCGGCGCCCGGTCCTCCTCCTCTCGAGCCTTGGACTCGGTCTCGATTACGTCGTGATGGCGCTTGCGCCTACCATTGGCTGGCTTTTTCTCGGCCGCATCATTTCCGGAATCACCGCTTCGAGTATTCCCACCGCCATGGCCTACATCGCCGATGTGACCCCGCGGGAAAAACGCGCCGGAGCTTTCGGATTGATCGGCGCTGCCTTTGGCATCGGGTTCACCTTCGGCCCAGTCGTCGGCGGATTGGTCGGCAACACTAACCCGCGCATGGCATTCTGGGTCGCCTCCGCTTTCAGCCTCGCGAACTGGCTCTACGGGTTTTTCTTCGTCCCGGAATCTTTACCCAAAGATAAACGCAAAGAATTCTCCTGGCGTCGGGCCAATCCGGTCGGCTCCCTCGTTTTGCTGCGCTCCCATCCGGACTTGTGGAAACTGGCGACGATTCAATTTCTCGCCTACGTCTCGCACGAGATTTTCGCGATCTGGGCACTCTACGCGATGTACCGCTTTGCCTGGGGTCCGCGGAGCATTGGTAATTCACTTTTCGTTGTCGGTGTGTGCACGGCAGTGATTTCTGCTGGTTTGACCGGACGAATCGTCGCCTGGCTCGGCGAGCGTCGAACCCTTTACATCGGCCAGTTTTTCGGCGCGCTTGGAATGTTGATCGCGGGACTCGCGCGCAATGGCGCGATGTACATGGCGTCAATTCCTGTGATTTCGATGTGGAATATTTCCTTTCCAGCCGCGCAAGGAATCATGACGCACCATGTGAGCGAACAAGAACAAGGCGAATTGCAGGGCGCGATCAGCAGCTTGCGCTCCATCGCTTTCGTCATCGGCCCATTCCTATTTTCGTGGACCTTCGCCTGGTTCATCGACCCGAAACACTCCTTCCACGTCCCCGCCGCTGGATATTATTTGGCAGCCGCGCTCCTTTTCACCGCGATGTTGATGGCGACTGGCATTAAACAGCCGGATTTTTCCGCCGCAAAATCAGCAACTGCTCCATCGCCGACTCCTGATATCGTTCCACCGGAAGGCATCACATCCGGAAACGTCGCGCCGTCGACGGACTTGTCGCGCGACGAAGTTTAGATTTTAAGGCAGGTTTTGCCACGGTACAGGAAGGTAGGCTTCTAGCCATTCGCCAGTCCGGCTCGGAGCTTAACCTGCTAACGCGTCAATCGTTCGAGCCCGAGCGCGAGCAAATTCTGCAACGACCAGTTGTCGTCGATTTGCACCCAGCGTGCCCCATCGCGTGGCTGCGCCGTCGCATTCAGCACCACCGTGACGTGACCGCTGCGTTTCACGAGAAAAATTTTCGCGGTCGGCTCGAGCTTGTAACCTGCATATGGAAAATTCGGATGTAATGCCGCGATTGGAATCCGCGTGTGATGGCGAGTGCGCGCGAAAAATTCATTTCGTGTCGCATCGAAGTGCAAA
>DATILK010000218.1:0-2800 GCA_035476555.1 Chthoniobacterales bacterium
CTGGCTTGCCCGGAATGCGGCGCGGACGAGAACTCGGGCTGGCGCGAGAACGCAGAGAGTTATGACGGCGTCGATCTGCCGGACGAATTCGATTACGAAGAATTTACTCGCCGAGAATTCGGGAAGTCGCCCAGACCGCAAGGCATCAGTATCGTGTGGTGGGTCACCGCCATTGTGATCCTCGCGTTGACTCTTCTCTATTTCTTGAGTGGTCATTAGTCGCGGGCGCCCTGATTGCGCACGATCTAAACACATAAAATTGTGCGATGATTCTCGGTGGTCAAGAACGAGAGCGCGCATTTGTTTTCACCGTTGCGGCTGCGCGAGGTGGAATTGCGGAACCGGATCGCGGTTTCGCCGATGTGCCAATACTCGAGCGTCGATGGGTTCGCGAACGACTGGCACCTGGTCCATCTCGGGAGTCGCGCGGTGGGCGGGGCTGGATTGATCATCGCGGAGGCAGCAGCGGTAACGGAGGACGGACGAATCAGTCCGGATGATCTTGGGATTTGGAAGGATGAACAGATCGAGTTTCTCGCGCGCATTTTCCAATTCATCGAAGGGCAGGGCGCGATCGCGGGAATGCAACTGGCGCACGCGGGACGCAAGGCTAGCACGAGCGCGCCATTCAAGGGACACGCACCGCTGAGTCCGGTGGAAGGCGGCTGGAGTCCGATCTTTGCGCCGAGCGCGCTTCCTTTCGATGCGGACCATCAGGTGCCGCTGGAATTGGATACGGCCGGGATCGAGAACGTGGTCCGTGCGTTCGGCACAGCGGCCGGACGCGCGCTCGCGGCGGGGGCGCGGGTGGTGGAGATTCACGCGGCGCACGGTTACTTGCTGAATTCATTTCTCTCGCCATTGAGCAACCAGCGCACGGACCAATATGGCGGGTCGTTCGAGAACCGGACGCGGCTGCTTTGCGAGGTGACTCAGGAGATCCGAAAGGTGTGGCCGGAAAAGTATCCGCTGTTTGTCCGCATCTCGGCGACGGATTGGATGGAAGGCGGCTGGACTCCCGACGATTCGGTGGTGCTGTCGAAAAAGCTCGGGTCACTTGGTGTTGATCTAATCGATTGCTCGAGCGGCGGCAACGTGCCGAATGCGAAGATCCCGGTCGGCCCGGGATACCAAGTGCCGTTTGCGGCGCGGATCCGCGCGGAAACCGGAATCAGGACCGGCGCCGTGGGAATGATCACATCGCCCGAGCAAGCCGACCAGATCGTGCGGATGGGAGAGGCCGACATTGTGTTGATGGCGCGCGAATTTTTGCGCGATCCCTACTGGCCGTTGCATGCGGCGCGGGAGCTGAAGCAGAACGTGGCCGCGCCAGCGCAATACCGGCGGGCGTTTCAATAACCGATCGCGCTATTCCGGCATCGTGGCGCCGGAGCCGCCGATTTCTGCAGGAAAATCGCGCAGTTTCGGAAGGCCGTCTTTCATTGGCAGAACGGTTTCCTCGTAATTGAGGTGGACGCCAGACTTGAACGGCATCGTCGGGATGACGCCGGCAAAAACGTCGACGAGACCAAGCCCGGGATGCTCGGTCATCACGTTGCCGCCGCATTTCGTGCAGAAACGACGGATGCTCATCTCGGACGACTGGAAGCGGCCTAACGAGTCCTCGCCTTTCGTGACCTTGACGTTCTCCGGTTTCCAGAGCGTGAAAGCGTTGATCGGCGCGCCGATGTAGGACCGGCAGGCGCCGCAATGGCAATAGCCCATGGCTTCGGGCATACCCGTCGCCTCAATCGTCACCGCGCCGCAAAAACATTTTCCAGGATAGGTGTCCGCCATAATCGCGGGATCGTAGAAGCCGGCGCGATCGTTGGCAATAAGATCAGCGCGACGCGGGACCGAGCTGCGCCTCGCGCTTGCGGATGACGTTCAGGGTGACGAACGCAGCCAGAGCACAGATCAACGCGCCGATCGCCATCGTGGCGGGCGTGCCCAGCAAATCCGCCATCAGTCCCGCTTCCAAACTTCCCAGCGGAATCATCCCGCCGAATATGAGCGCCCAGATTCCCATGACGCGGCCGCGCATTTCGTCGGGAACGATCGATTGCAGGACGGTGTTAGACGTTGAGAAATATAAGACGATGCCGAACCCGACGATCGCGAGCAGAATCACGCCGAGATAAATGTTTTTCGTGAACGCGAAGAGAACGAGCGCGCTCGAAAAAATCCAGACGCCGCCGAGCGCCACCGTGCGCGTGGGCAACATGTGGCCGGCGCTCGCTACGGTCAGCGCCGCGATGAGCGCGCCCACTCCGCTTCCGGCCATGAGCAAACCGTAACCGTTCGCGCCCAGATGCAGAACGTCGCGGGCGAACGCGGGCAGTAGCACGGAATAGGACCAGCCGAAAATTCCGACGACGGTGAAGAGCGAGAGAATGGTGAGGACGCGCCGGTGTCCCCAGACATAACGAAAACCCTCGAGCGCCTGCGCGATGGCGCCGCCGCCGCTCGCGATCTGCGTCTCTTTTTTCGGTAACCGCATCAGGAGCAACCCGGCGATGACGGGAATGAAGCTGACGCTGTCACAGAGAAAACAGAGCGCGATGCCGAGATGGGCCATGAGAAAACCGGCGATGGACGGGCCGACGATCCGGGCGCAGTTGAACGCCGAGCTGTTGAGCGAGATCGCGTTCATCAGATCTTCGCGACTAGTCATTTCGATGACGAACGATTGTCGCGCGGGCATGTCGAACGCCATCGTGATTCCGCTAAGCACCGCGAGCGCGATGATGTGCCACGGCTGGACGAACTTCGTCCACACGAGCACAGCCATGCTGAGCGA
>DATILK010000219.1:0-4759 GCA_035476555.1 Chthoniobacterales bacterium
AACCAGCTCTTCAGCGAAACAAAAACCTGATCGACGGAGTTGCCGCTCATTCGCCGAGAAGGAAAGCGATGGCCGATTACTTAGGCAAGGCCGAATCCATATCTTGCTCGCTCGAATCTAGTTGTCAGCGGGCGCGACCAGAGGAATCCGAAAGTCTCCTGATGGAGACAACGCGCTCCAACGGCTGGTCGGGATTAAGCGCAGATAGCTCCAAACAAATCTGGATGCGTTCGTTGCCGGTCAGTTTTTTGTAAGAATCGCGGTCGGCCTTTTCAGACTCGGCGAAGTTGGCGAACCGACGGACCTTCTTTTCCACCGGAGAATCATAGCGAATTCCGAAAACAAATCACTCCGCAGTTGCGCCGCCGGAACGATTCAGGATCGCGCGCAGGACGAGGAGGCCGGCGATGACGCAGACGATCGCGGCGAGCGCTTCGCCCATCAGCATCCAGCTCGCGCCGAATTTGTCGTGCACGTAACCGTTGAGCGCGGTCATGTAAACGACCGGAAGATTGCCGAGCGATTGGCAGAAGGCGTATTTGGTGGAAGCGACGCCTTTGCCGATCGCGTGCACGACCATCGCCGAAAACGCGGCGTAACCAGCGCCGACGAAGAAAGAGTAAATGAGAACGCCGACTTCGTAGATGAGGGGAGTGCGCGCGATCAGCGCCATGACAATGGCGACAAACGCGAGGGCGATCCCGAAACCGAAATACGCCCACCAACGTCCGTAACGATCGACGATCCACCCGGCGAGGACGCAACCGATCGCCGCGACAATTCCATTCAACACGCCGGTGACGAGCGCGACGACGTCCGCGCTCGCCCGCCAATCATCGGCCACGGCGGACCAGAGATTGTTCATGGCGCCGGCGCCGATCGGAGAAGCAACGAGCACAATCGTCAGCAGCGGGATCGCCATCTTCACCATGGCGAGAAGATCGCGACCGAGCAGATGCATTCGGCTGCGAAAACTTTCGCCCGGCGAGACGATGCGAACATCGGAGGCGAGATAAAGAGCGATGGCCGAGAGTAGCATCACGAATCCGAGGACGGAGCCGGCGAGCTCCTTCGACATGTGCGCGCCGAGCCAGACGCCCGCACCGCCGCCCACTCCGTTGCCGCCGAGGTTTCCCGCCTGATACCAACCGGCGGCTCGCCCTTTTCTCTCATCGGGAACTGTGTGCGCCATCAGTCCGCCGAGCGGCAGGACCACGAGCGTCGTCGCAATTTGCGAAACAAAAACCATCACGGTTAGGAGCGCGGTCGAGCTTTGTTGGAATGGAATCAGGCTCAGAAGGAAAATGGCGCCGGCGCCAGTGGTGAGGCCAACGAGATACCAGCGTTTCGGCGTGAGGGTGAGATCGGCGAGCGGTCCCCAGAGAAAAAGCCAGAGATTCGCAGAGACGCCGACCGCGACGATCGCTCCCGCAGCCGCGACGGAAAAGCCGGCGCGCGTCAGGAAGTACGGCAGCGTGATCGAAACGAAACCGCTGCTTATGCCATAAGGCAGAACCAAGAAAAAGAAGGCGAACGGAGGAGTCGATTGACGAATCGCCCGGCCTTCACTTTGATCCACAAAGAATGACTGACAGAATGCGCTAGTCGCGGCAAGTTGGCGCGTGGAAAGTTAATCGCGACATCGCATGAATCCCGATCCGTATTTTTTTCTCGTGATTTTCGCCGGCGTGGCGCTCGTCTTTCCGCTCATGCCGCTGGCGCTCGCGTGGGTCTGGCGTCATTTCCTCCAACCGCCGAGGCCCGGTCCGCAAAAAAATGCGACGTATGAATGCGGCGTAGAATCGATGGGGCCGGCCCAGGTCCAGTTTCAATCGCAGTATTATCTCTACTGCATCATTTTCCTGATCTTTGACGTGGAAGCGATTTTTCTGGTGCCGTTCGCGGTGGCGTTTACCGGCCTGCCGTTCGGCGCGTTCATCGCGATCCTCGTTTTTCTTCTGCTGCTTTTGGAAGGACTCGTTTGGGCTTGGAGCAAAGGTTGTTTAGATTGGGCGCGGATACGGAAACCCGCGCGATGAGCGAGAACCAGATCGACGAAGGCCTTCGCAGTGAGCTGCAAAAACGCGGCGTCTGGGTGACTTCGACTCAGGAACTCTACAATTGGGGCCGGCGCAATTCCATCTGGCCGCTTCAATTCGGACTCGCCTGCTGCGCGATCGAGATGATCGCAACGGCGGCGTCGCGCTATGACTTGGCGCGTTTCGGCGGCGAAGTTTTCCGGCCATCGCCGCGCCAGGCGGACTTGATGATCGTCGCTGGAACGGTGACCAAAAAAATGGCGCCGCAAATCGTGCGGCTCTACAACCAGATGCCGGACCCGAAGTATGTAATCTCGATGGGTGCCTGCGCGATTTCCGGTGGACCGTTCAAGCAGGGTTACAACGTCCTCAAGGGAATCGACCGCTACATTCCAGTCGACGTTTACATTCCCGGTTGCCCGCCGCGGCCGGAAGCGCTGCTCCACGCGTTCATGGAATTGCAGCGCAAGATCAAGGACCAGGAATTGACGGGAAAAAACAAAGCCGCGCATCTTGATCGCGAGCAGCCGAGCGAATTTCCGGTGCCGAATTTTGGCGCGCACGATCTCGAGCCGCCGAATAATCCGGCGATTTTCCATCCCCCAAAACTCGAGCGAGTCTGAGATGGAGTCGTTGGAGGAAATCAAGGCGCGCGTGGAAGCCGCGGTGCCGGGCGCGAAGATCGAGATTGTTCCGAACGCGGCCGTTCCGGCGCAGACTTCACTCTTGCTCGATCGCGAGCACGCAGTCGCCATCGCGAAATTCCTTCGCGACGATCCAGTGCTGCAACTGGATCACTGTTCGAACGTGACCGGCGTGGATTGGCTGGATCGCAAGGTCACGAAAAAAGTAAAAGTGAAGAAAGTCGTCGAGGGCGTGGAGAAGGAGATCGAAGAAGCGCAGGAAGAATTTTTCGCCGGTTATCTGGAGGCGGTCTATCACCTCTTCTCAATGTCGTCGAAGCACGGGCCGGTGATTATCCGAATGCGAACGCCGGATCGCGCGACTGGCGCGCATTTGCCGTCGCTGATTTCGATCTGGCGCAGCGCCGAATTCCAGGAGCGCGAAATCTTCGATCTCTACGGGATCAAGTTTGACGGCCATCCCGATCTCCGGCGGATCCTGATGTGGGACGAGTTCGAAGATTTCCCGATGCGGAAAGATTATCGCGAGCCGGACGATTACGAATACGAGCCGACGCCACATGACGAAGTGCTCGACAAAGCGAAACAGCATTACCCGCTGCGACCGCAGCTCGATGGCGCTGAGAAAATTACGGCCACGGATTCACACGGATGAAACACGGATGGAAATTCAAGTTTCTTCTTATCCGTGAAGATCCGTGTTCATCCGTGGCTAAACTTCGTCGCTAGATTATGACGATGGAATTTCATGAGCTGGAACAGGCGCCGCCGGCGATGACTTCGCGGATCGAAGGCGACCTGATGGAAGTTTCGATGGGGCCGCAGCATCCTTCCACGCATGGCGTTTTTCGAATGAACGTCGCGCTCGAGGGTGAAGTGGTGCGAAAACTGAAACCGGTTTTCGGTTATCTCCATCGCAACCACGAGAAGATCGGTGAGAACACGAGCTACCTCGGCTCGATGCCCTACACCGACCGGCTCGATTACTTCTGCTCGATGACCAACAACTGGGCCTACGCGCTCAGCGTTGAGAAACTGGCCGCGATCGAAGTGCCCGAGCGCGCAGAATATTTGCGCGTCATCCTCGCGGAGCTAACGCGGCTCCAGAATCACGCGTCGCTTCTTGGTTTTCTCCTGAGCGACATGGGGGCGTGGGGCACCCCGCTCATGTATGCGTTCCGCGAGCGCGAGAAAATCCTCGACCTGTTCGAATCGCTCTCCGGTTCGCGCATGATGTGCGATTACATGCGCTTCGGCGGATGCCGGGTCGATCCCGGGCCGGATTGGTTCGCGCGCGCGCAGAAAATCGTCGAGGCGTTTCCGCGGTTCCTGGACGAGTTCGAAGAGCTGATCGTGTCGAACGAAATCCTGATCGCGCGGACCCAGGGCGTTGGAAAACTTTCCGCCGAATTAGCGATCAGCGCCGGAATTACCGGGCCGATGTTGCGGGCGAGCGGCGTGAATTACGATCTGCGGAAAGTGGACGGCTACGGGATTTATCCGCGGTTCAAATTCCGCGTGCCGCTGGGCGATCACGGCGATTGCTACGACCGATTGATGATTCGCGCCCTCGAAATGCGCGAGACCCTCGACATTTTGAAACAGGCGATGAAAGAGGTTCCGGCCGGCCCGATCATGAATCCAAAGGTAAAAATCCGCGCGTTCAAACCGCCCGCGGGCGAAGCGTATGGCCGGATCGAAGGACCGAAAGGCGAGCTGGGCTTCTATTTAATAAGTGACGGCAGCGCGAATCCGTATCGTTATCGCGTCCGGCCGCCGAGTTTCATTAATCTCACCGTGCTCGAAGACATGTGCCTGGGGCACACCGTCGCCGACGTAATGGTGATTCTCGGCAGCGTCGATATCGTCATGGGAGAAGTGGATCGGTGACGCGACGCGCGCTCGCGGTTGCGGCGATGGTCCTTCTGGTTTCGCAAGAAGCCGCGAACGCCCAGTCGGCGAAACGTCCTCGCGCGCGAGATATTGGAGTCACCGTCGGTATTCTGCCGACCGGCGAGTTGAATGCGATCACGGATGTCGCCGGTGTGCTCGTCGGGCATCAGACGATTGTTCGCG
>DATILK010000220.1:0-4861 GCA_035476555.1 Chthoniobacterales bacterium
ACGCCATCAACATCGCGGGTGTGCACTGTGCCGCGTTTCGTCAGGCGCGGGTAGGGGAATTGTCGCATTGGAAAGGCGTGGCCTTCGCGAACGCGGCTCGGCTCGGCGTCTACGCGGCGCTGCTCGCGCGCGCGGGAATGACCGGACCGGCCCCGATCTTCGAGGGCGCGATGGGATTCGAGAAAGAACTGGGCGTGTCGTTAGGCAACGTGAAAGAAGTTTTCGATAAATCCAAGGAAGCGATGCCCGGTGAAGGGCCCGCCTCGATGATTCTGAAGACGAGCATCAAATATTGGCCGGCGGAATATCACAGCCAGAGTGCGATTGAAGCTGCGCTCTTTCTCCGCAACCAGATCTCCGACCTGTCGCAGGTGAAAACGATGGTGATCGAGAGCCACGATGCCTCGGTCGACATCATCGGGAGCGAGCCCGAGAAATGGCGGCCGCAAAGCCGCGAGACCGCGGACCACAGTTTGCCGTACATCACGGCCGTCGCGTTGATCGATGGCGAAGTGACCGACAAGCAATTTGCGCCCGAGCGTTTTACCGAGACCGGCATCGTGTCGTTTCTTCAGAGTGTGAAGGTCGAACGAAACGACGAACTCAGCGCGCTCTATGCCGATGCCGTCGCGAACATCGTGCACGTCAATCTGGCTGACGGCCGGACGCTGACGAAGCGCGTCGATTATCCGTTAGGCAACGCCAAGAACCGGCTGAAGGATCCTGAGCTGGAAGGGAAATTTCGAAATCTAGCCGCGCCGAAGATCGGGAAGGACGCGGCCGATCGCGTTTTGCAGGTTTGCTGGAAATTTGAAGAAGCGAACGACGTGAGCGCACTCATGAAGTCGCTCGAAATGCCGAACTCATGACTTCGCCCGCTGCGCGATTAAGAGAACTGATCCGCGACGGATGCGTCGCCATGCCTGGCGTTTTCAACGCCGGGATGGGGCGGCTCGTCGAGCGCGCGGGCTTCGACGCTCTCTACATTAGCGGGGCAGGATTGTGCAACGCGACGGCGGGCATGCCGGATATTGGTTTGTTGACGTTGACGGAAGTCACGCAACTCGCCGGTTACGTCGCCCACGCGGTGAAAATTCCGTGCATCGTCGATGCCGATACTGGTTTCGGTGGACCAGAGAACGCGGCGCGAACCATCCGGCAATTTCAGCGCGCGGGACTCGCAGGTTGCCACATTGAGGACCAGGAATTTCCTAAACGTTGCGGCCATCTCGCGGGGAAATCGTTGGTGGCGATCGAGGACATGAATGAAAAAATCGCGGCCGCAGCCGCCGCGAAAAAAGACAAGGACTTCCTGTTGATCGCGCGCACAGATGCCCGCGCGGTCGAGGACTTCGCGAAAGCTGTTGAGCGGGCGCAGAGCTATCTGGCCGCCGGAGCGGACGCGATTTTTCCCGAGGCGCTTCAAAACGAGCAGGAGTTTCGCGATTTCGCGAAGGAAGTGAAAGCGCCGCTCCTGGCGAACATGACCGAATTTGGGAAGAGCCCGCTGCTGTCGTTAGGCCAGCTCGCCGAGCTCGGCTATCGGATGGTGATTTATCCACAGACCGCTTTTCGCGTTTCCATGTTTGCCGCGGGGCAAATGTTGCGCGATTTGAAAAAGAGCGGGACGCAGGCGGACTGGATCGATCGCATGCAGACGCGGAAGGAACTCTACGACTTGTTAGGTTACGATCCGACGAAGTGAAACGTTATGAGCACTGAAACGAAACCATCCTACAGCCCGGGCCTCGCCGGCGTGGTGGCGGGCGAAACCGAAATCTGCTGGGTCGATCCGAACGCCGGCCTGATGTATCGCGGTTACGACATCCACGAGATGGCGGAGAAAGCGAACTTCGAGGAGGTCGCGTATCTGTTGCTCAATGGCGAGCTGCCAAATCAAAAACAGCTCACCGAATTCTCCCAGCAGATCGCGCGCGACCGCACCGTGCCCAAGGAAGTGCTCGACGCGCTTCGGCTCATGCCGAAGAACACCCATCCGATGGACATGCTCCGCACCGGCGTCTCGATGCTGGCACCGTTCGACCCGGAGCTGAATGATAATTCGCACGACGCGAACGTGCGCAAAGCGATTCGGCTTATCGCGAAAGTTTCGACGTTGATCACCGACGGTTTCCGGATCCAGCACGACGAACAAACCATCGAGGACAAACCCGATCTCTCCCTGGCCGGCAATTTTTTCTACAAGCTCACGGGAGCCGTTCCGCAGACCTGGCAGATCCGGATGATGGACACGATTTTCATTCTGTATGCGGACCACGAATACAACGCCTCGACGTTCGCCGCGCGGGTGACGGCGTCGACGCTCGCCGAAATGTACGCGGCGGTGACGAGCGCGTGTGGCACGTTGAAAGGTCCGCTCCACGGCGGCGCGAACGAAGAGTCGATCTACATGCTGAACGAGATTGCGAAGCCCGAGCGCGCGGAGGCGTGGCTGAAGGAGGCACTGGCAAAGAAGGCCAAGATCATGGGCTTCGGGCATCGAGTTTATAAGAGCGGCGATTCGCGCGTTCCGATCATGCGCGAAATCGCGCGCGATCTCGGGAAACGCGTCGGCAAGGAAAACTGGGTGCCGATTTGCGAGAACCTGGAGAAAACGATGGAGCGCGAAAAAGGCTTGTGCGCGAATGTCGATCTCTACGCGGCGCCGGTCTTCACCATGTTTGGGTTCGATCCGGCGTTGAACACGCCGATCTTCGCGGCCTCGCGTATCGCTGGCTGGTGCGCGCATGTGATCGAGCAGCACGATCACAATCGGCTCATCCGGCCGCTCTCTCTTTATACCGGACCCGCACTGCGGCCTTATCCGGGATCAGTCGCGACCAACGGAGCGAAGTGATCATGGGGAACGGCGAAGCCCAGTCGCTCCAGGAGTTTTACGCGCCGGCCAACGCCTGTTTCGGTTGCGGCCCGGCGAATCCTGACGGACTGCATATTCGCAGCTTCATCCGCGGCGATGAAGTCGTCGCCGAATGGATGCCGGAAGAAAAATATGAAGCGTTCCCCGGCGTCCTGAACGGCGGAATCATCGGCGCGCTGCTCGATTGTCACTGCAATTGGACGGCCGCCTGGTATTTGATGAAGTCGAGCGGCGAAGATCGCCCGCCGTGCACCGTCACCGCGGACTACGCGATCAAACTTTTGCGTCCGACGCCGACCGACGGCGCGGTTTTTCTTTCCGCCAGGGTTGTCGAATCGGAAGGAAGCAAAGCAACCGTCGAAGGAACGCTGAGTGGAGGCGGAAAAGTTTGCGCGACCTGCCGCGGCACTTTCGTCGCGGTGAAGGAAGGCCATCCCGCTTTCCATCGCTGGTAGGCGTCGCTACAACAGCGCTTTGTCTAATCCATCGCCGGTGAGATAATTCTGGCGTGGCGGACGACGAAACAGTCGCGCAAAAACCGGACGACGCCGGCAGTGGCACGCCGCCGGGCCCGTCGGTTCCGAAGCCGGCTCGCGATCAACAAAATCTAACCGCTGGCGCTCAACCACCATCGGACGGCGCGGCCGAAATTCGCGAGCCACCTCATATCGCCGCCGGGTTGCCGGCGATGTATCAGACGACGCGGTTTGCGGTTCGCGAGATGGGAGTAGTTCGCGGATTCAAAACGCTGCTGAACGCGAATAAGAAAAGCGGATTCGATTGCCAAAGCTGCGCGTGGCCGAGCCCGGATGGCGATCGGCAGGTCGCCGAGTTTTGCGAGAACGGCGCGAAAGCAATTGCTGACGAAGCGACCACGAAACGGATCACGGCAGAGTTTTTTCGTGAACATTCGCTCGATGATCTTCGCGCGAAAACCGATCTCTGGCTCGGGCAACAGGGACGACTAACGCAGCCGATGGTGAAGCGCGAAGGCGCGGCCCATTACGAGCCGATTTTCTGGAACGATGCATTTCAGTTGATAGCGCGCGAACTAAACGCATTGCCGACACCGAACGCGGCCGCCTTTTACACCAGCGGTCGCACCAGTAATGAAGCGGCGTTTCTCTACCAACTTTTCGCCCGGCAATTCGGCACCAACAATCTCCCGGACTGTTCCAACATGTGCCACGAATCGAGTGGCGCCGCGATGAACGAAACCCTCGGCATCGGGAAAGGCTGCGTGAAACTGGACGACTTCGATCACGCCGACGCCATCTTCATCATCGGCCAGAATCCGGGGACGAATCATCCCCGCATGCTGACCAGTCTCGAGCGCGCGAAGCTGCGCGGCGCAATGATTGTCTCGATCAATCCGCTGCCGGAAGTCGGCAATTTTCGATTCAAGAATCCGCAGGACTTGAAAAACCCATTGCGAGCGGCTGGCGTATTTTTCGGCGACGGCACAAAGTTGAGCGATCTTTGGTTGCCAGTCCGGATCAATGGCGACGTCGCCGTGCTTAAGGGCATCATGAAAGAGATGCTCGCCGAGGAAGAGAAACGGCCCGGCTCCGTCTTCGATCTGGAATTCATTCGCGATTACGCCGCGGGCTTCGACGAATTCATCGCCGACCTGCGCGCCACGAGCTGGGACGACATTCTGGTGAGCAGCGGAGTCACGCGCGAGACGATCCGGGCCGCCGCCGAAATCGCGGTGCAATCAAAACGCATCATTTGTTGCTGGGCGATGGGATTGACTCAACACAAGAACGCGGTCGGAACCATCCAGGAGATCGTCAACTTTCTGCTCCTCGGCGGAAATATCGGACGCAAGGGCGCGGGCCCCTGCCCAGTGCGCGGCCATTCGAATGTCCAGGGCGATCGCACGATGGGCATCTGGGAACGGATGAATGACAAGTTTCTCGATAAGCTCGCCGCCGAATTTGCTTTCGATCCGCCGCGCGAACACGGCGCCGATACCGTCGA
>DATILK010000221.1:0-4294 GCA_035476555.1 Chthoniobacterales bacterium
GGCGATGGTTTCTCAGGCATGGCCTAACGAGTTAACGAAAGATCGTGAAGTAAGTCGCGTAGAAGATGAGCATGAAAAGCGAGAAGGGCACACCGAACGCGAGATAACGGCGAAAGGTGATCGCGTGCTCCGGGTCGTTAAAGCGCTGGCTTTCCTCCGCGAGAATGATTCCGGCGGAAGCGGCGGTGACCAATGAGCTGCTGCCCGCGCAAATTCCGCCGCCGAGCGCCCAGGCCGCGGCGTGCCCGGGATCGAGCTGCTGGATCGAATGCGAAACGGCGGTGGCCCACGAAGCCGCTTCGGTAAACGTCGTCCCGAAATAGCCGGTCACCGCGATCATCCACGGCGCCGCTTTGGAAGCGATCAGTTGCTGCTGAAGAACCTCGCCGATCCACGAGTGCGAAACGCAACCGGCCAGAACGAAGATCGCCGCAAACGCCAGATAGACATCGAACCCGAGCGACGTCAGCGAATGATACCGCTCGCTTTTTCGCTCTAGCAAAACCGCCATCACGATTGTCGCTGCCCCGATCGTGATGGCGAGCGGCGGAAAGAGGACGTGGAGTAAAATGAAAAACGCCAGCAACGATACCCCGATCGCGAGCAGCCGGCCGTCGATGGCCAGATCGGATTTCGCTTTTTTCCAATCGGCCGCGGTCTGCGCGACCTGCAACGTGTAGAAAGGAACTTTTGCCGCGGTCGCGGCGCGGCGCGTGATGTCGCGTTGAGTCAGGAACGTCGCGCTGATCACGAGCGCGGCCAGCACGAGAAGATTTGCCGGGAGCACTTCCCGCATGAAATCGCCCGCCTGCAATCCCCACGTGGCGGATTCGATGATGTTGGGCGTGTCGCCCCAGCGGGTGGAGAACCCGCCGAGATTACTCGCGACCAGCGCCGCACTCAGGATCCAGCGCGACGCAATCTGATACGACGCGCAGAGCCGGATGATGATCGGCGTCATGATCAGGATCGAAGTGACGTTGTGCATCAATCCGGCGGCGACATAAGTCGTGACCAACAGGATGGCGACCAGGAACGGCATGGTCAGGCGCGGATGACGGAGCCGGATTTTTCCAAGCTGATGTCCCAGCCACGCCGCGATCCATTTGAATCCCTGCGACCGCTCGATCATGTGCGCGGGGATCGCGACCGCGGTGAAAAGAATGGTGATATTCGCGTAATGGTTGAAACCGTTTTGCAGAATCTCGGGCGCGCTCGTCCATTGAATGACGAGGAACGAACAGCTCACCAGACTCATGGCGAGCGGGAGCGGCACTTCGTAACGCGTCATCGCGAAGAATGCGGCGAAAAGCAGCACGAGCATGAGCACGCCGGCGCTCCATTGGGCTTGCCAGGAATTTGGATCGAGCGGGATATCGTGGGCGCTCGAGCTGGCCGCAGCGAAAGCGCTCGTGATTCCAAAGAGGAAGAGGAAAAGGCAGAGGAAGAACGCGCGGCGCGAATTCATATGAAGGAAACTTCCGAGGCGGGCTGGATCGCGATGTCGCGCGGATTTCGATGGGGACGCAGATGTGCGATGAGGCGAATCCCGGCCGGCAACATTTTCGGTTCGAGGACGTCGGCTACCGCGACATCGACGAAGAGCGCGCCGCTCTCCCGGAACGCTTCGAAAACCAGCGTCTGCATTTCCTGCGCTTTCGCGCGACAAGCGCGCGCACCTTTGATCGCGTTTTCCGCCAGCTCGTGCATCGGACCGTGAAGCGCGGTTTCGTCAGGAAGAAGAACACTGACGTCGGCGATTGGAACGAAGAGCTGCGCGAGGTCGGGCGGCATCGGCAGGATCAACCCAACTTTTTGACCGTGGCATTGCGCGAGCAGCGCACTGTTTCGTTTGTGCGCGATCAAGCGAAGCTGTACGCTGACCGCGTCGAACGCCAAATTGAGCGGGACATTCTCGGCTTCAAGCATTCGCAAACGTTCCTCCGCTTCCGGCGCGCCGAACTGCGTCGTGTATTTCAAAAGGTCGGAAGTCGTCCGCGCCTTTTTTGATTTGATGAGAAGCCGCAGGATTTCCAGGAGCGCGAGTTCATCTTTTGCCGGCGCAGTTCCGCCGGATGATGGAGTGGTCGGTTCGGCCATAGTGCCTCCGGCATCGTGGGCAATTTGATGGGGCGCGGTCAAGCTTGCGCCTGAGCGTGCTCGAGCGGTAGGAAAAAACGTATTTGCTTGCCAGGCTCGAGACGATTTGCCCTACTGGCAGCTCACTCACCTCCGGAGATTCTCCCTATGCTCGAAGCCAAACTGGTTAAGCCCGACAAGAACTTCAAAACTCAAAGCTCGATCCCGCTCAAGGTTGTTCTCACCAACACCAGCAACCAGGATCTTTCCGTCCTAACGTGGAACACCCCGCTGGACGACGTCGTGACGGACTGCTTGGACATCACGGTCAACGGCAGGAAGGTCGAATACGATGGCCCGATCATTAAGCGAGGAGCGCCTACCGCGAAGGACTACGTCTTGATCAAGGCCGGCGAAAGCGTGGAAACGAATTTTCCCGTCAGCGACGCGTATGACACCTCCAAGCCCGGCACCTACGAGGTAACCCTCAAGACGATGATCCCCGACGCGAGGCCAAAGCAGCCCAGACTGGCGGCGGCCTTAAATGCCCCGGATTTCGAGCCGATTCAACTGCCGGTCAAAGACAAGACAACTTTCAGAGTCGAGAAAGGCGAAGGGCGCCGCCTGACTCTGGGAGCGGCCGCGCGCAGCAAAGAACACGCGAAAAAAGCGGCCGCGAAAAAGGCCACGACCAGGGCTTTGGCCGCCGCAAAAAAAAAGCCCGAGGCCCAAGCTTTTCTAGAGCCGCTCAGTACCGGCGGGACCGCGGCGCAAAAGACCAAGGCAAAAAAAGCGCACGCTGATGGGTATGATCTTTGTGTGAAGGCCCTGGCTAGCCTCGTCGATGATGCCCGTTACGTGGAATGGGTTGGGGCGCACACTCTGAAGCGCTTCAATAAGGTAAAAATCAATTATACCGCGGTGAAGACGCGGATGGAGTCAGTCCAGTTTACCTATAATTTATCTGGCTCCGGCTGCGGCAGCGGCGTGTTCGCCTACACCTATAAGGGAACGTCTACCATCTGGTTTTGCGATCAGTTCTGGGCGGCTTCCGCCACCGGAACAGATTCCAAAGCGGGGACCGTCCTCCACGAGCACACGCATTCCGATGCCTCTACTGACGACAACGTTTATGGCCAGGTGGGATGCCGAAACATGGCGATCAACCAGCCCAATAAGGCGGTGGAAAACGCTGACTCGCACGAATATTACGCCGGCGGCTAGGTGAAGGTTGGGTCGCGGACTGCGTTTCGAATGCGGTAATTGCCAGCAGCGTCATTTTACCACGCGATCCTCCAACCCGACCCCGAGCGGGCCCGCTTCGAAGCCATCGATTCGCACCCGTTGCCCGTCGCGCAGGACCTCGATCCAACCACCGGGAAAAGTCGTCGCCGTGAATCCGTACCCGCTTTGGATCGGAACGCCGTTCGCCTCCAGCAATTGATCGCCGGGCCGCAGTTCCGCCGCCTTCGCCTGTTGCGCTCGCACTTCCACGATGAAAACGCCTATTCGCTCGACCACGCTGCCATCGCTGCGTTTGTGCGTGACGCTTTGAAATGTGCCGGCGGAATATTTCGCCTCGCGCGTGCTGAAGCCGACGGTTTTCTCGTTGAACCCAGTTTCATAGATTCGCTCGCGCCGTTCGAGCTGGTCGAATTCTTCCTCCGCCCGCGCGGCGATTCCGGTGGAAGTGATCGCGAGCGGTTTGCGATTCATGTCGCACGCCTGCCGCACCCGCCGCTTTTGCGCGCCCGTCCGGTGATATTCCAAGTCGGTGCTGAAGGACGGCGCGCCGGCACTCGTCGGGCAGCCGAGTTCCCAAATCAGAAACACGCGCCCGTTCTCGTCGTAACTCTCTTCGCGTTGCGCGTAAGGCAGTCCGACGCCGAGCGCCAGCTGGCCATCGGCGGTTTCACTCCGGTAAATATTTCGCCGTTGCCGGCCTTGCGCATCGTATTCCGGCTCGCTCACGTCGCGATCGTATTGAAAGCGCGAGTGGTCCAGCTCTTCCATTGTTTGTCGCCGGAGAACGCCGGTGAAAGTGAACTGGTTCGTGAGCCGATGATATCCAGCGCTGCAAAACGTCTTGGCTCCAGCCGCGTCGAAATACCGCTCGTCCCAAAACATTCCTTCCGGCCCGAATTTGTAGCTCAGCTTTTTGATGGCGTACCCCTTGTCGTTCGCCACGGGCTGTCCCATTTCATTGAGCGTTTTT
>DATILK010000222.1:0-3989 GCA_035476555.1 Chthoniobacterales bacterium
GTGCTGCGGTATCATCCCGGCAACTACGATTATTATCTCGAGAAACGAGAGATTTTTCGGGCAAACGCACCGCTGGCCGATCGCGGAAGGGCAGGCGATGCGCCCGCCCTGCAATCGAAAACCAGCAAGCCGCGAAAGTTAAAATGGAAAGAGGAACGTGAGCTCCAGGGAATGGAGGCCGCTATTCTCGCCGCGGAAGAAGAAGTGACCGCAATCGAAGCGCTGTTTGCGCAGCCCGACTTTTACGTGACGCACACCGCGCAGCTGTTCGAACTAGAAGCGAAACTCCGCGCGGCCCGCGATGAAGTGGCGCGCCTTTACGCGCGCTGGGCGGAGTTGGGCGAAGTCGCGGCCTCGAACTAATCGAGAATCCGATGGGGCCGGCCCATCCAAACTTCGACTCCGGGGGAACAATTCGCGTCGATGTATTCGGCGGTTTTCCACCACGCGCCGGTGCTTGCAATGAGAGTGTCGGCGCTGAGTTCAATTTCAGCGGAAGCCTGCTGCCATGGCGGATGCCAGATGCGGAACAGGCGGCGGCGCTTCTCGCGCTGGGTGAAGGCCGTATAGCGCTCAAGCATGAATTCGGAAAGCGATCCGGATTCGCACGAGAAAAATTCAGGTGAATGGACGCTGCCCTGATAGCGCAGACTTCCTTCGCGGCCGTCAACAGCGCCGCGCAGGTCTGAGCCCTCGGCCTCGTGATCATAGCGGAGTTGTCCGATTCGATACGGCAAGCCGAAAATCCGCGGCCCGAGAAAAACGCTGAGCCGGTTCGGCAACCATTCGGCGAGGAAAAAAATTCCCGGTTCACCGCGATGGCGCACGTAGGTCCGAATATTTAAAAATTCATGGGTGCCGATTGGACTCGCGAGCCATTCGGCAAAACTTCCGCCGACGCGCGGCCGCATTCTGACCAGAGTGAACGCGACGATGCTGACGAACGCCTCGCCATCGCGCAGATCGAGAGGAAAAGGAACGGCGCGCTGCAAGAGTTCAGGATCGGCGCGGTAATTAATGAAGACCGCCCGGTCCCAGCGCGCAAGAAAGAGCGGCTCGGCGAATTTGGAAAGCAATCGGCGCCGTCCCGCTTCGCTCGGGCTGATCGGATCAACGATAGAGATCGTCGAGTGCACCGCGGAGCTCGGGAAATTCGAAATGGAATCCGCTTTCCAGAAATCTCTTGGGTCGGCAGCGACGCCCCGTGAGCGCGAGGCTCGGCTCGGTGCGCATGAAGAATGCACCAATGTGCGTGGCCCAAGCCGGAACGGGCGGGCTCCACGGCCGATGAAGCGCGCGACGCAGCTCGCGCATGAACTCAGCATTCGTGACCGGATTCGGACCGGTAACATTATAGACACCCGAAATGTCGGGCCGCTCGATTGCCTCAACGAACATGCGCGTCAAGTCCGCGACGTGAAGCCAACTTACGTATTGCCGGCCGTTACCCACGCGGCCGCCAAGAAGAAAACGGGTGAGTCGCGCGAGCACGGGTAACGCTCCATTCTCCGCGTCGAGGACAATGCCGATGCGCATCACGACCTTGCGCATTCCGTGCGACTGAATTTTTGCGAATTCGCCTTCCCAGCGTTTGCAGACCTCTTCGGAAAAACCGTCAGCCTGCGGCGCATTTTCGTCGCACCAGCGATCACCCGGATCGCCGTAGATCGCGAGCGAACTGGCCTGCACCCAAACTTCCGGCGGCTGGGCGCATCGCGAAACGGCTTCGCTGAGAACGCGGACAGAATTCACGCGTGACTCCATGATCTCGCGCCGGTGTTCCGGCGTGTGGCGGCAATTCACGCTGCGACCCGTCAGATTCACGATCGCTTTCGCGCCGTCGATCGATTGCGACCAGTCGCCGAGCGTCTTGTCATCCCAATGCAGCTGACGAATCCCACTGCCTTCGCGATGAGCGCCGCGGCTCAGAATTACGACCTCGTATCCTTTGCCGAGCAAAACTTTCGCGAGCGATTGTCCAAGAAAGCCGCTTCCGCCCGCGAGAACGACGCTCAGTTTCATGTCCGGACCTCAGGTAGCAAACAAGCGCCGTTGTCGCACGATCGACGGGAAGCGATCTCGCGATAAACACGGCGCAGAATCTTTTTTCCACCTGGAAGTTTCGCGAACCAACGCAGCGGCCGGCCCCACCAGACAAATCGGGCGAGATAAAGAACGGCGCCGGCGCCTCCGAAAACGCGGCCCTCAGTGGTGCGCACTCGCATTTCCGTTGGCCGTTCGCCCGGTTGCAATTCGAGTTGGAGCGGAGCGAAAGCAAAACCGCGAGACGTGAATGTTTTTTCAAAACGCCGCATCATGTCGCGACACATCGGGCAGTCCGCGTCGTAAAGAATCCAACCGCGAATCGGACCGCTCATGATTTTACTCCGAGGAGCTTGAACGCTTTGTCGCCGAGCTTCGCCAGTTTCAAAACTGCCGGCGTCGGCAGCTTCTCCAACTGTTCGTAAGCATTCGTGGCGACCTCGAAAAAATTCATGAGATCGCTGAGTCGATCGCGTGTGTACGCGTCCGCCGCTTTCGGTTTGCCGGATTCTTCAATGCAATCGCGGAGGACTCGCAGGGTCGGTTCGATCTCCCGCTTTTTCCGCTCCCGCGCGATGATGCGGAACATCGCGAAAACGTCTTTGAGCGATTCAAAATGGTCGCGGCGATTGCCGAGGACGTGGACGACGCGGACGATTCCCCAGTTCTGCAATTCGTGCAGGCTGGTGCTGATATTAGAGCGGGCCACGCCCAGCGTTTTCGCGATCTCATCGGCGGGCAACGGTTTTTGGGAGAGGAAGAGAAGAGCGTGGACCTGGGCGACAGTGCGGTTGATTCCCCAGCGGGTTCCCATTTCGCCCCAGTGGAGGACGAATTTTTGGGCAACGAGTGGCAGGTCCTTCATGATATTCAGTATTTTCTGTCTAGACTGAAATTAGAGAAGATCTTTCAGAGATCAATCGAAAAACTTTTGGCGGATTGCAGTCTGAAAATCTGGAGAAAATATTGTTGCGGGCGCGGGATTCGTTCCTATATTGCCCGCTCTCCGCATCAGGTGCGTGGGAAGAGCGTGGGGTAGATAGCGCGCCGGCCTGTGCGGTTTTTTTGTCGCCCGGATACGATGATCGGGCGGCTTTTAATTTAACGAAGATGCCAACAATTAATCAGCTAATTCGCAAGGGACGAAAGAAGGTCTCGGTGAAATCCAAATCACCGGCCCTGAAGAATTGTCCCCAGCGTCGCGGCGTTTGCACGCAGGTCATGACCCGCACGCCGAAGAAGCCGAATTCCGCTCTGCGGAAAGTGGCGAAAGTGCGGTTGACGAATGGCCAGGAAGTGATTGCCTACATTCCCGGCGAAGGGCACAACCTGCAGGAGCACTCGATCGTGCTGGTGCGGGGCGGACGGGTGAAGGATTTGCCGGGCGTGCGTTACCACATTGTGCGGGGAACGCTCGACAGCCTCGGGGTGGATGGCCGCCGCCGGAGCCGATCGAAATACGGCGCGAAACGTCCGAAGGCGGGCGGCGACGCGACCAAGGAAAAGGCGAAGAAGTAATTTTTTAGAAACTGAAAACCGGATCACATGTCTCGCAGGCGGAAAGTTTACAAAAAAGAGGAGAAGCTCGACTCGCGTTACGGCAGTCCTGCGGTCGCCCGACTTATTTCCACCGTGATGAAGCGGGGCAAGAAATCGCTCGCGGAACGGATCGTTTACACCGCGATCGATAAATCGCGCGAAGGTTCGGACGCAGTCGATCCGCTCGAGATCGTTAATAAGGCGCTGGAGAATGTTCGGCCGCGCCTCGAAGTAAAATCACGCCGGGTCGGCGGTGCCACGTATCAGGTGCCGATGGAAGTGACGCCGGCGCGCCAGGTTTCTCTCGCGATGCGCTGGATTGTGCAATACGCCGACGGCCGTCGCGGCATGCCAATGGCGGAAGCGCTCGCGGCTGAACTCAAAGACGCCGCGGCTGGCCAAGGCAA
>DATILK010000223.1:0-2226 GCA_035476555.1 Chthoniobacterales bacterium
TAAGGTATTGTTCACCGTTTGGCCTCCGATTGCTTGCTCATGACCGCGACAAAAACATCGGCAATGCTCGGCCGGCGGGTTTCGCCGAGCGCGGCGATCTCATTGCGATCGACATTTTCGAACAGGAAAACGCTGCGTCCGAACACAGGCCGCTCGTGGATCGGTTTCAGCGCGCGGGCAGCATCGAGCGCCTCCGGGTTCACCATTGCTTCGACGTAACGCAACTCGAAATTCTCCATGGTGGACTCGAGCACGATGCGCCCTTGGTCGATGAACATGAGATCGGTGATGACGTCCTGGATCTCTTCAACCTGGTGCGTCGTTACTACGATGGTGCGGGTGGCGTCGAAGTAATCGTTGAGCAGAGAATCGTAGAATTGTTTCCGATAAAGAATGTCCAGGCCAAGCGTCGGCTCATCGAGGATGAGGAGCTTCGCGTCGATCGCCATAACGAGCGCGAGATGAAGCTGCGCCACCATGCCTTTCGATAGCTCGCGGACTTTGCTCGAGCGTTTAATCGTCGTCCCGGCCAGGAAGTTTACCGACTTCGCGCGGTCGAAGCGCGGATGGACGCCTGCCATGTAATCGAGCATGTCGGCGACGCGCATCCAGCGCGGCAAAACCGCCACGTCTGCGATGAAACAAACCTCGCGCATCAACTCTTCCCGCGCCGTCCACGGCTCGCGGCCGAGGACCTTCAGCTGGCCTTCGTAAGGAGTGAGCCCGAGGATGGCATTGAGAGCGGTGGTTTTGCCGGCGCCGTTCGGACCGATCAAACCGAGGATGCGACCTTCCTCGATCCGCAAGTCGATTCCGTCCAGCGCCGGCGTCGTCTGGTAAACTTTGCGAAGTCCGTGTGCTTCGATGCAAGTCATGGCTAACGCGCCTCCTTCGCTTTTTTTCGGGTGGCAGCGTCGAGTTCTTTTTCGGTGATGCCGAGGCGCTCAATGGTCTCGGCGATTCGCGGCCATTCTTCTTTCAGAAACTTCTGGCGCTCGCCTTTGAGCAGGAGTTCGCGCGCGCCCGGTTTCACGAACATGCCGAGGCCGCGCTTCATCTCGACGAGGTTCTCATCGACGAGATGTTGATAGGCCTTGAGGACGGTGAGCGGATTCACCCGGAATTCGGCCGCGACATTGCGGACCGACGGGAGCGGATCACCTTCCTTGAGGACGCCGTCGAGAATCATATGGACGCCGCGGTCGCGGAGCTGGCGATAGATGGGTTGGTTGTCGTTCCATTCACGGCTCATTACCGGTTTCACCGAATCCTTTCCCGAGAGGTTCGGGCCGCGGTGTTTGATCGATGCCTCTCATATAGTGTTATACATAACTACAACACCATTTCAGAAGGGCAAGACTTTTTTTATCTTTTTTTTGGACCGCCAAATCGGGCTCCGTTCCGACGCCGAGATCGGCGCAAACGAGGGTAACAATCGCGTTACCTATGCCCAGTGGAAACGCCGTTGCGGCGGTGTTCCAATTGGCTGCATGAAACAATGGATGGTTAAATCAATTCAGGTCTGCGCGCTTTTGATCGCCCTGGCGGTTCCGAGTTTCGCAGAGGAAAGCAAGCGCGGGTTTTACGAGGGAAATTTAGCCGGCGGCGGCCGCGTCATTTTCTTCGTCCAAGGCAACCACGCGCTTTCAACCTACGTCTTCGATGTGGCTGGCCATCAGGCCTCGTTTGGAGGCGCAACTGTCGCGGACAACGGAACATTCACCGTGACACTGACGCCGAGCGGCACGATCACTGGAACCGTAACTCCGGCGTCGGTCACCGCGACGGTTCTCGGTCAGTCGATTACCGCGAACCGCGTCGGCACGTTCGGTGAAGGCGAGCATTTCGGCGGGCGCTTTAGCACCACGGCCACCAGCAGCACTGGAACGTCATTCGACGTGAAATTCGTTGTCGATGCGCAGAAGAATATTTTCATGATCGCGAAGCAAGGCGCGACCGTACTCGGAGGGTTCGGCACTATCACCGTGACGCCGAGCGCGACCCCGACGCCGACTCCGTCGGCCAATGGCGCCGACGACCACGGCTCTGACGATGGCTGTGATAACAGCGGCTCCGGGAACTGCGAGGATCAAGATGAAAGGGAAGATCACCACCTCGATCCCGACGACAACAGCTTCAGCGCCACGTTCACCGTGACGTTCGTGACCGGCGAAACGGTGACCGGTCATCTGACCATCAGCCACGGATTGCTCCTGGGCGACTTCA
>DATILK010000224.1:0-1733 GCA_035476555.1 Chthoniobacterales bacterium
AGGAGCCAAATGGAAAGTCGCCGCGGCGCGACCGAGTCGGCGACTACTTGCTCAAGGGTACGAACATGAGCGATCGGCTGAGCCGGATCGACCTCGCGTAGCGCACTGCGAATGGCGGAGATCATACTTCCCGGATCCTGCGAGCTGCGCACGACCAACACCGCCTGGCTGTTCGGTGTTTGCGTGATCGGCATGTAATACTCCGGCAGCGGATCATAATCCAAACCGCGATGCCGCACGTTCCCGACAATGCCGATGATCGTTGCCCATTTTTCCTTCATCACCGACGCGCCAATATTGATTCGTTTCCCAATGGCGTCTTCGTTCGGCCAATAACGTTTCGCCAGAGCGGCGTTGATGATTGTAACCGGCGGTGCATCCGCATTGTCCGATTCGCGGAATTGCCGGCCCCGCAGCAGTGAAATTTCCATTGCCTCGAAATATCCGGGCGAAACCTGCCGGAATTCTTCGTCCGGACTCGGGTTTTTGTCGTCCGACGTGCGGCCTTCAATGCTGAAGGAAGAATCGCTGTTCGTTCCGCTCATCGGCAGAATGTTAGTGAAACCGGCATTTTTGATTCCCGGGATGGAGGCGATTCGTTTCTGCGCTTCGTTATAAAAACGTGCCTTGCTTGTGTTGTCGGTATAGGTCAACGCCGGCAGCGAAATCTCCATCGTAAGGACGTTCCGCGGATTAAATCCGGCATCCACATTTTGCAGTTGAACAAAGCTCTTAATTAAAAGACCCGCGCTGGTGAGTAGGACGAGCGCGAGCGCTACCTCGGCGATGACAAGTGCTTGTCGCAAACGATTGCGTCGCGCGCCTGAGCTCAAACCACGGCCCCCTTCCTTTAGCGTTTCGGTCAGGTTCGGATCGCCGCTAACTAATCCTGGAACCAAACCGAAAACAATTCCGGTCCCGACCGCGATGACGAAGGTGGCGATCAGAACATGCCAATCGAGATTGACTTCACTCAGACGCGGGACGGTTTGCGTACCGATGCGCTTGAGCAGATCGAGTCCCCAGATTCCAAGGAGAACTCCGGCGATTCCGCCGCAAAGGGAGAGAAAAACGCTTTCGACCAGGACCTGCCGAAGCAAACGCCAGCGGCCCGCGCCGAGAGCCACGCGAATTCCCATCTCGCGCTCTCGTGAGGCAGCGCGCGCCAGCATCATCGTGGTCAAGTTAGCGCACGCGATCAGGAGGACCAGAAAAACGGCAGCCAGTAAAATCAGCAGCAGCGGTTTCATTGGCCCAAGCACAACTTCGTTAAGCGGGAAGGCGGTGATTCCGAAGCTGTCATCCTTCGGATAATTATCCGGATAATTTTTCCGCATCGTTGCGGTCACGGTATCGAGTTCGGCCTGCGCTTGTTTTGCGGAAACACCGTGGGCCAGACGTGCGACGATGGCGTAGCCGCGCGAGTAACGAATTTTCAATTCCTGCGCGGTGAAAGCGAGCGGCTGCCAGACATCCGCGCGTTCGCCAAACTGCGCACCTTGGATTCCAAAAAGTGGAATCGGAAATTCGAAACTCGCCGGCATCACGCCGACGATGGTGAAGCCGCGTCCGTTCGCGATAATTTTACTTCCGATAATCTGTGGGTCGCTATTGAACCGGTTCTTCCACAACCGTTCACTGATGATGAGGACATCGTCGTGTCCAGCCGTGCAATCGGCCGGCTCGAAGACGCGTCCGCGAATCGGCACCACGCCGAGAACATTAAAAAGATC
>DATILK010000225.1:0-5213 GCA_035476555.1 Chthoniobacterales bacterium
CGCGGTCGCCTTGGCCATGGCGATCGGCGGATTACTGAACGCCCGCAAGGTCGCCGAGATCATGAGCAGGAAAATCACGGCGCTGAATCACGGGCAGGGGTTCACCGCCAATCTTACTACCGCCGGACTCGTCGTGGCCGCGAGCGTTTACGGCTTGCCGGTTTCGACCACGCACGTTTCGGTTGGTTCGCTCTTCGGCATCGGCCTAACGACAGGCAAGGCCAATCCGCGCGTCGTCGGAACAATCGTTCTCTCCTGGCTGATTACGTTGCCTTGCGCTGCCTTCCTCGCCGCTGCCACTTATTGGATCGCCGGCTTTCTCCATTCATGAATCGTTTTGCAAATCGGCTCGCCGTTGACGGCTTGAATCTGCGCCACACCAGAACCGAAGTGCTCCAGATTAACGTCGGCAAACTCTGCAATCTTACCTGCACCCATTGCCACGTAAACGCCGGCCCGAAACGCAAGGAAATCATGACGCGCGAAACCGTCGATCGCATCATCGCCTGGCTCGCCAGGACCGACATCCCGACGGTCGACCTTACGGGAGGCGCGCCGGAAATGATTCCTGACTTCCGCTATTTCGTGGAGCGCGTGCGCGCCCTGCCGCCGAGCCGCAAGATCATCGACCGTTGTAACCTGACGATCCTGGTCGAGCGCGGCTTTGAAGGCTTGGCCGAATTTCTTGCCGCCCAAAAAGTCGAGATCATCGCCTCGATGCCGTGCTACTCAGCTGAGAACGTCAATCTCCAACGGGGCGAAGGCGTCTTCGACGCAAGCATCGCCGGTTTGCAGTTGCTCAATCGACTGGGTTACGGCGTGGCGGACGATCTGCCACTGCATCTCGTTTACAATCCGGTGGGACCATTTCTTCCGGGACCCCAGGCGGAATTGGAAGCCGATTACAAACGCGAGCTGGGCGCGCATTTCGGCATTGTCTTCAACAAGCTCTACACGATCACGAATCTCCCCATCGCCCGCTTTGCTTCGTATTTGCGCCACAACGGAAAACTCGACGAATACATGGCGCTCTTGATCAACGCGTTCAATCCGGAAACCATGGAGGGCCTCATGTGCCGCAACACCATTAGCGTCGGCTGGCGCGGCGAAGTTTACGATTGCGATTTCAATCAGCAGCTCGACATGCAATGGCAAAACGGAAGCCCGATGTTTTTGTGGGACATCGACCCGGACGAGGTCGACGATCGCGAGATCATGACGGGCGATCATTGTTTCGGATGCACGGCCGGCGCCGGTTCCAGTTGCGGTGGCGCGCTGGTTTGAGCCTGGGACGATTTATTTTTCTCCTCCTGCTCGCCGGGCTGGCGACCTCAGGCCAAGCGAAGAATGTCTGGATCGATACCGATGTTTCGATCGGCTCGCCCATTCGGGAGGCGGACGACGGTTTCGCGCTGGTCCTGGCGTTTCATTTTCCCGAAATTCGAATCCTTGGAGTCAGCACATCCTACGGAAACGCTCCCCTGGAATTTGTCGATCGGGTCGCGCGCGAAATGACGCGGCGATTTGCCGGCCCGGCCCACTTACCCGAGAAAAATGTTTTCGCGGGAGCGCAATCGCCGCGCGATCTCGGCCATCAATCAGCCGCCAGCGATGGACTGGCCGCGGCTGCGACCGGAAGCGGTCTGACTTATATCGCGCTCGGTCCATTGACGAATCTTGCGACGGCGCTGCAATTGCATCCGCATCTGCGCGGTCGAATCGAGCAGATCATCATTATCGGCGGGAGCGCGCCGGGCGAGGCGTTGCCGTTGCGAATTCACGACGCCAATATCTTCAAGGACCCGCAGTCGGCGGACATCGTCCTCCGTTCCGGCATTCCCATTGTTGTCGTTCCGATCGCCGTGGCCGCGACTCTGACGATCGACCGACAAGACATTCGCCAATTGAAAGCGGCCGGACCGGCGGGCGAATACCTTTCGCGGACCAGCCATTGGTGGATGTTTTTTTGGACCGACATCGCCAGATTTCCCGGCGCTCCCGTGTTCGA
Organism: Chthoniobacterales bacterium; assembly: GCA_035476555.1. Taxonomy (GTDB): domain Bacteria; phylum Verrucomicrobiota; class Verrucomicrobiia; order Chthoniobacterales; family UBA10450; genus AV80. Next base: position 2,009 of record DATILK010000225.1, read on the forward strand.
TGCCCTCGGCGTGATTGCCGCCGTGAAACCGGAATTAGTCCGGAGAGAAACCCGTTACGCCGCTGTCGATCAAAAAAACGGCATTTTGAGTGTAACGCGCCGGCCTAACGAGCGCACGCGTCCGGTTCGTTGCCTCAGCGCTTTTCAGCCAGCTACTCGGAAATTCCTTCTCGAGCGCCTGATGTCGCGCTGATTTCATTTCCTGGGATTTGCGGCCTGGCGCGATTGTTCCAGGAGCATCCCCCACAGGCGGTTGTAAGGATGGACTTCGTTCGTCGGCTGTCCGTCGTGCACCAGAGGACGATTTTCGTTCGCCCAGCGAAAGATCGAGCCCTCGAGATTGCTCACATTCCGGTAACCGGCCTCGCTCAACTTTTTCGCGAAGGCGGCAGACCGATATCCGACCGAACAGTAGGTGACGATCGCGTGATCTTTCGGAATCGAAATCGACGCCGGATCGGATCCCGGCTCTACGCGCATGGCGCCTTCGAGATGACTGACATCGAATTCAGCCTTCGTGCGAACATCGAGCAGAACCGGTTTGTTATCGCTGGCTAACGCGGCCGCTAGTTCGGTCGTCGTAATGCGCCGCACCTCGGGAAAATCCGCGCGGATCTTCGCATTTATCAAGCGCCAACCAATACGTTGAGAATACCAAGCCGCACCGATCGCGCCCAGGATCAGGAGAATGACGGCCCAAAAGAGGAATCGTTTCACGGCGCGATTTCATAAGATCGACATCTCGCGCCCCATCGGTCAACCTTCGGCGACAAGATGGACAGGTCACGCGAAGTCAGCATCTCTCTGATCATCCCCTGCTGGCATGACGTTGAGGTTGCGCTGGAGCTCGGCCGTTTGTGGTCGCGCCATGCGCTGGTGCGCGAAGTAATAATCGCCGGAGTTTCAGGGCACGCGCCCTCCTCGATAATCGAGGGCAGATTGAAATTCTGTTCGGCCGATCGGCCCGGGCGCGGTTTGCAATTCAATCTCGGCGCGCGCGCAGCCAGCGGCGACGTCCTGCTGTTTCATCACGTCGATTCAGAACTCACCGAAGCGCATTTGCTCTCACTCCATCAGACAATGCGCGATCCAAAATTCGTCGGCGGCGCCTTTTACCGAAAGTTCGATGAGCGCCATCCGCACCTGCGATGGGCGGAGCCAATCGAGCGCTGGCATTCGCGGACGTTCGGGACGTTGTACGGCGATCAAAGCATCTTTGTCCGCCGGCGCGATTTCATTCGCCTGGGCGGTTTCGCGCCCGTCCCGCTAATGGAGGACGTGGAATTGTCGCGTCGGCTTCGGCGGGCCGGACCGATCGCCTTGCTCGATCCACCGATGTCCACTTCGCCAGCGCGGCAAATCGCCCACGGCGCCTGGCGCACGACGGGGCGAAACATGCTTTTCCTGTTTCTCTTTCAACTTGGGGTCTCGCCATATTTGCTCCACTCCTGGTATTATCGGCATATCACCCAGCGCGATCCGAAGTCGGATCCGATGCAATATGAACCGGAGACCTTGCCCACTTTGAAATGAAACCAGCGATGAACACGGCCGATCGTTGGCGCGCGCGTTGGAACGCGTTTCGAAATCCTATCGTCGGCGAGAAGGCGGAAATTCTGCGCGCCCGCTGGGACTCGCTTCCGCGGGAACTACAAACGCCCAATCAAATCTCCGGTCGCCATCTCACCCATTGCGGATTCATTCTCGGCGCGAGCTACTGCTCGTTTCATTGCACCCATTGTTATCTCCCGAAGAATGCGAACCGTGTCCCGATCCCTTCGCTGGCCGACGTGAAAGAGCAGATCGACGCCAATCGTCGTTTCCAGGGTCCGGGTGGCGGCTTGCAAATCACGGGCGGCGATGTGGCGGATGCTTATTGGAAATCCGGTCGCGCGGACGAGCTGGTGGAGATCATTCGCTACGCCTATCAGGTGGGACTTGTGCCGATGTTGATGACGCACGGCCAAACCTTGCTCGAACAACCGCAATTTCTGGAGCGCCTCGTGGTTGAAGGCGGTTTGCGCCAGGTCTCGGTCCACGTCGATCTCACCCAGGCAGGACGGCATGGTTATCCAATTCAACGCGTCAAACACGAGAGCGATCTGCATCCCGTGCGCGAAGCGTTCACCCAACTCGCGCGGGACATTCGCCGGCGGACCGGCGCGCCGCTCGAATACGCGCTCAGCTTTACCGTCACCCAAAATAATGTGGACGACGTTCCCGAGGTCATTCGCTGGTATTTGGCCGATCCCGAGCGGACCCATATCTGGCGAATGCTCAGCTTTCAGCCGGAAGCCGATACCGGACGAACCATTTTTTCGCAACAACGGGCCCTGCCGGAACGCGTCTGGGAAAAAATTTGCGAGGGCACCGGGTTCCCCTTGGAAAAAGGCGGAACCAATTTCGGTCATCCCGATTGCAACAGCTGGGCATCAATTTTGATTTCGCGCCGGACCGGCAAGTCCATTCCGCTGTTGCCGACCGATACGACGACGAAACGGCTACTAGGCAAAATCCTGGAACAAATCGGCGGGCTTTCGCTCGTGACCGATGATGCGCGAACTACGCCGTGGCGTCTCGCGGGCATTCTCACGCAGAATCCAGGTCTGGCCCTGCGTTCGTTGTTTCACCTGGCGAAACTCATCGTCACCGGACGCATCCCGCCCGGCATGATGACCGATCTCATCGCCGGTCGCGCCCACACCCTCGGAGTCGGCACCCACAATTTCATGGACGCCGAGCAAGTCGCGCGCGCCGATTCCGATCCGGTCATCAAAGCCCGCCTCGATTCCTGCGTCTTCAAAGGCGCGGTCAAAGAAAATGGCGAGTGGCGCGCCGTTCCGATGTGCCGGATGAACCAGCAAAAATGGAGCGACATTTACGAAGAGCGTTTGCGCAATCCCGCGCTCAGCCGCGAGCGGCAAGTGTTCGAAGTCGCCGAATCAATCGACGGCTGATTTCTTCAAGGCCTTCCTTGCGATTCGACTGACAAATATCGTGACTGCGATGGTCGCGATCAATCCCACCCCGAGCAAAACGTACTGCCAGATGCTGTGCCCCTTCGCTCCGCCGGACACTCCGGCCTGACCGATCGCACCGAGATACGCGTACAACAGCGTTCCCGGAATCATTCCGACAGCGGAGACGAGCACGTAGGCGCGGAAGCCGACCGAAGTGATACCGTAAAAATAATTGCTGAGATTAA
>DATILK010000226.1:0-2176 GCA_035476555.1 Chthoniobacterales bacterium
GCGCGTTGGGGTTTGCTCGCCCTGGCCCTCGCGCTCTTCGCGGTCGGAAATCTTCCGTGGCATTTGGACGACTTCGATCAGGCGAAGCAAGCTTTCACTTCGTTCGAAATGGTGGAGCGCGGCAATTGGTTTTACCAACACACGCCGAATTGGTGGGTGGCGACGAAACCGCCGTTGGTCGGCTGGATCTCCGCCGCGATTTTCGAAGTGACGCGATCGTGGGAGCTGGCCTGGCGCTTGCCGTCATTCTTCGCGGCGATCGGGTTGCTCGTTCTCGTTTTTCGGGCGTCGTCGATTTACGGATCGATCGCGGCGCTGACGGCGACCTGCGCGTTGAGTTTCAATTTGTTCGCGCTCCGGCTCGCCTCGCTCGTGCGAACCGACATGCCGCTGGCGCTCGTGATTTTCGCGATTGGATGGTTGATTTGGAAAAAAATTCGGACGCAGAACGCGTGGACGCGACGAGATCGCATCGGCCTCTTTCTTCTTCTCAGCGCCGGAATGCTGATCAAAGGCCCGATCGTTTATGCGTTCTTGCTGCCAGGACTCGTTGCCTTTGAATGGCGCCGGCGGAAAACGAAGACGCCGGGTTCGGCGTGGTCGGGCTGGATGCCGTGGCTCCTTTCGTTTTTGGTTTTCGTTCTTTGGACGGCGGGCGGAATTCTTTTCGTCCCGGAATTCACGGAGCACGTCGTGCTGCGAGAATTTGCCGGCCGTTTCAGCGAAGCAGTGCATCGATCGCAGCCGATTTATTTTTATCTGCCACATCTGCTTCATCGATTCGTGCCGTGGAGTTTGTTGTTGGCTGCGTTCGCCTTCATCGCGTGGCGCACGCGCGCACAGCTGTCGCCGGAAACATTCTGGCTCATCGCATGGAGTCTTGGCGGGCTGCTGGTGATGTCGTTCGTTCCGTCGAAACGCATCGACAGGATTTTTCCAATTGTGCCGCCGCTCTGTTTGCTGCTCGCGGCGACCATTGCGCGGCTTCAAGAAAGGGAAAACTTGAGAGTGATCGTCCCGCGCTGTTGCGCCATCGCAATTCTGTTGGCAGCTGTCTTCACGAGCGCGTATGCGGCGCAGAAAGTCGCCGCGGCGAATCGTGAGCAGCGCGATGCGTTCGCCGTTTTCGGGCGCGCCGTTGTGAAGGAAACCGGCGAACACCACTGGCGTTATGGCGTTGTCGGTGGCGAAGAAGAAGGAATGCTCTTGTATGTGCGGAAAACAGAATTCCTCGAGCCGCCCGAGGCGGCCGCGGACTGGAACGCGGGTAAACTCGACGCGCTCGTCGTTCCCGATGACGAGATCGACGGATTGCTTCCGCATCTGCAAGGCAACCCAAAGAAAGTGCTGACTTCCGGCGGGGCCGGCCGTTACTCCAAACGCTATTTTCTCCTCGTTCGTTGACGCGGAAAAGCCGCTCGACTTTGGCCCGACGATTTGTAGTCTCGCGTCCAACTTGAAGGACCTGATGCAGTTCCCGAAGTCCGAAATCGAAGCGCTTTGGTGCCCGTGGCGCGTGGAATATTTCGAGCAGGAAACGCCAAACCCCGATTTTCTCTCGGACGCCGCGCGGACCAGCGACGACGCCGCGCATCTCGTGGTCACGCGCCGCAAGAACGCGTTTTTGATGATGAATCGTTATCCGTATAGCGTGGGTCATCTCATGGCGGTGCCGTATCGGAAAACCGGCGACGCCTCTTCGTTAGGCGAAAACGAAGTGCTCGAGCTCTGGAATCTCGCCGTCCACGGGCAGCGACTTTTGCGCGAAACCATGAAAGCGCAGGGGTTCAATATCGGGTTGAATCTTGGTCAGTGCGCCGGCGCCGGTGTTCCCGATCACTTGCATCTCCACATCGTGCCGCGCTGGAACGGCGACACGAATTTCATGCCGGTGCTGGCTGGAACCCGGATGCTTTCCGAAGGATTGCGCGGGCTCTACGACAAATTGATCGCCGCCCAGGAACGGATCGAAAAAAATAGCGCGCCCTGATTTATGCCACCTACCTGGATCGAACCGCCGCCGAAGACGAGAAGAACAGGTTGCCTGGGAAAAGGCTGCCTGATGCTGGTGGTCTTCATGATTCTGCTCAGCGTGGCGTTCTTCGTGGGCGGCTACGTTGGGGTGCGTTATGTCGTCACCTCGACGGAACCGAAACCGATTCCGCAGGTGGAAACG
>DATILK010000227.1:0-3537 GCA_035476555.1 Chthoniobacterales bacterium
CGTTGCAGTTCTTCGTGCGTCGAAGCCAGCGCCGCTTCGACTTTTTTCCGGCGCGCCCGGTTGACCTCGGAATCGATCGCCAGTTTCTCGACCGGTTGGGCGAGGCGATTCGCGATGAGATGGCTCGCGCCAAAACCGAGAAGCAAAAGGACGGCGCCGGCGATGAGGATTTGCCAGCGGAGCCGATTTTGAAGCGCGAACCACATTTGCAAGGGATGCACCGAAACTTCGTAGGCGGGAGGAAACGCCGATTCGGGATTGAGTAATTTATAAAAAAGCAGGTAGGGCTCGCCGCTGATATCGATCCGGGAACTGTGCTCCACCTTATCGGCGTCTCTGAGCAAACGCGTTATCTTCTGGTCGAGCACGTTCCGAGCGTCTTCCGGAAGGGCAGGCAAATGGAGCCAGTCGTTCAGCCAGATTCCGCTTCGCACATCGTTGGGACCGCGCTTCTCCACTACTTCCAACGGCTTGAAGCCGATGACCAATGCGGCGATCACTTCGCTGGTTTCCGAAGACGTGATCGGCAAGGCGATGATTTCGTCGATCGTTTCTTCCTCGGTACCTCGTCCACGAAGGAGGTAACCCACTTGCTGCGTTTTCGGCAACGGCTTCAGGGCAAGCTGCGATTCTTCCTCGGGGCCAAGCACGCCGACGTCGTCTGCATTCGGCGGCGGCAAGAGCGAACCGGTCCCATCGAGGAAGCGATAAAATCGCGCGTGCGGCAGGCGCGAAATTTCATCCGGCTGCGGATTACTTTCGTCCTGCATGATGTCGCGCAACTCATCCTTCGCGCTCGGATAAAGCAGGTCGAGCGCGTTGTCTTCCAGAGCGGCGTGGATGCGCGGTTTCGCCACGAGCGAGCGGCAGCGTTCCGCGAGGGCGGCGTAGCGCACTTCTTCCACGCGATGGAGCGCGGCCAGATCCGCCTGGAAATTTTGTTCGAGATCACGCTGGACGTCGGCATTCGCCCTTCGCTGCGCGAGGTAAAGGCCGCTCGCCGTCAGGCCCGCGACGACGAGCATCATCGCGATGGAAAGTTTCGCGCGAAAACTCGCTGCCGGAGATTTTTTTTGGTCGCTCAAACGATCACGGGAAATCGACGTGAAGAGTCGAGCCGCTGTTGAGATCCACCGCGTGTTCGTGGGTGGTGCGGCTATCGATCCAGGCTTTCAAGGTGTAATGGCCGGCCGGCAATCCGCTCAAGCGGAAGCGGCCGTTCTCGTCCGTCACCACGAAATGCGGCGTCGCCAGGACGAGAAGCAATCCGCGCATGTGTTCGTGAATGTCGCAGCGGAGCGTGACCAGGCCCGCGACGTCGAACACGACCGAGGGCACCGGTTTTTCATCGGGACGATACCGGCCGAGATCGAAGCGTTTCGCCGGCGAGTAGGAAAAAATGTTGTGGTAGGTGTCCTTCTCCAAATTCGGAAATTCCACTTTCGTTCCGACCTGGACCGCCAACAACGCCGGCACAAACGCCAGATCTTTTTGCGCCACTTGTTTCGTCGGTAAATTCGCCGGCTTCGAAAACGAACCCTCGAGATAAACCACCGCGAGGGGCGGATTCGTCCCGAGCACGCCACCGCTCGTCACGATCTCGTAGTGTTTGGCCATGACGGGCGCAGACTTTGTTTTCGGCAATTCGACCCGGCCTTCAATCGTCGCCTGCGCAAGAACAACCGTCGAAAACGCGACGAAAATACTCAAGGAAGCAACCAAAGAACGCACATTCATAAGATCGCGTTTGCCATTATCGCCGCGCTTGAAAGGAAAAGCCATCGCCGCCGAAGTAACGATTGGGCTTGCTTCGAATCTGCAAATCCCGTGAGCTCTTTCAGTTAGCAGCGTCTGCTCACTCAACCCCGGACCCTCAAACTCAAAATGAAACCAACTCGAACCTGTTTGTTATTCCTCAGCTCCCTCGTTCTTCTGCTGGCGCCATCCGCTCCCGCCAAAAGCGTTCGTCCACTCGGTGACTCCAAAGTCCTCACGCCCATCCCCGCAGTGCCCGGATACCCCGAGGGCATCGCCGTGCACGAGGGACTCGTTTATGTTTCCGGGCCCGCCGCGTTCGGCGTTCCCGGCAACTTTGTTCCGTCGCATACCAAGCGACTAACCTGATTTATTTGAATGTGAAACGGAGGTCCCCAATTTGGACACTGCCGTTTGGAGCGCTTGACATTTCAATTAAGAAGGCAGCTAATAATTCTTCAGTCGAATCAGTAAACCACCGAACCCCGAAAATAATATGGCCACCAAATCAAAAACCGGTTCCCAAAAACTCAGTGGCGAAGGCCGCGGCTTTTCGCCGGCGAAGCTCAGCGCTCTCGTCGACGTCCTAAAGAGGTACAAGCTCGACAAGAACATCATCATTAACGGCAAGCCGAACCCGGACTTCATCAAGGGACAATTCACCACGAAAGACTCCGCCGCTGTCCTCGCTGTTCTTCGCCGCGCTATTCAATTCAATGGCGTTAGTAAAGGAATCGTGATTCTGCCGAACGGCCAGCCGCCCGTCATCGATCGGTTCGACGTGCAGATTCGGGGTATCCAAGCCTGACGATTCGCCCCTCGGCCATGGCAGCGCCGACCGGGGCCTCGCGGATTTTTCAGGTTCATCCATTAAGGACCTGCAATCTCCGCTGCCTGCACTGCTATTCGGAATCGGCGCCTGCGCAGCAGGAACGGCTGCCCGCGGAGATTGTCTTTGAGGCGATCTCCGCCGCCGTCGCGGAAGGTTACGATGTCGTCGGTTTTTCCGGCGGCGAGCCGCTGCTTTACGAGCCCTTAGGTGAATTGCTCGCCGCAACCCGGGACTTGGGTGTCCGACTCTCAGTAACCACTAACGGGATGCTGTTGGATGAACGCCGCGTCGGTTGGTTGCGTGACGCCGGCAATTGTCTCGTCGCGATCAGTCTCGATGGTCAGCCGGAATCCCATAATCGCATGCGCGGCTCGTCTCGCGCCTTTGAGTCGATGCAAGACCGGCTCCCGCTCCTGCGCGAGGCCGGGGTTGCCTTCGGTTTCATCTTCACCCTCACGCAGTTTAATTGTAACGAATTGGAGTGGGTTGCGGATTTTGCCCGGAGGCAGGGCGCTAAACTCCTCCAGGTCCATGCGCTCGAAGTGGTCGGGCGGGCCGAAGAGTCCTTGTCCAACGGGGCGCCAGACGACCACGAGCTCGCCGTCGCTTTTGTCGAAGCCACCCGGCTCCAGGCCGAAGCCGGCGATGGGATCGTCATTCATTTCGATCTTCTCGATCGCGACTTCCTGGCCGAAAATCCCGCCGCTTTTTTTGCGACTCCCCGCCCGGCTGACGCTGCATCCCGGCCATTCGCCGAATCGATCTCGCCTCTCATCCTCGAGGCCGACGGAACCCTCGTCCCACTCGGCTACGGTTTTCCCCGAGCTTTTGCGCTGGGCAATGTGCGCAAAGCACCCATGTCGGAATTGATTCGCGATTGGCGAGCGACCCGCGAGATAGAGTTCCGCCGCGTTTGCCGCGGAATTTGGGAAGAAGCGCGCGAACCGGCC
>DATILK010000228.1:0-2524 GCA_035476555.1 Chthoniobacterales bacterium
GACTGGGATATTTGGTGAACTTCAATAGCAACTGACTCGCAATGTAGTAGGGAAGGTTCCCAAGAAGTTTTACGCGCGGCTCGGGGAAGAGACGTCGCACATCGAATTCGAGCGCGTCGCCGTGAATGATTTCGAGGCGTGAATTGCCAAATCGTTTGCGCAGGAAGTCCGCGAGTCGCAAATCTTTTTCAATCGCAAGCACGCGCGCGCCGGATTCCAGAATAAATTCAGTGAGCGCACCCAGGCCCGGCCCGATTTCTACGACATAATCATCCGGCGTCAGCTCGGCTTTCTCGACGATCCAGCGCGCGAGGTTGCGATCGTGAAGAAAATTTTGGCCGAGCGTTTTGACGGGTGAAACGCGGATTTCGCGCAGCGTCGCGTCGATTTCGGAAAGCTTCATTGTGCGTCGGAGGGAAGGCCGAAGAAACGCGTCTCCTTGTTCACAAAAAACTGTGAACAAAACGCTCCGTGTCCGCGATTTTATTCACAAGTTATTACCGCGCCCTCGGAAACCAACTCCGGTTCATCGAGCCGCTTCGATTTGTTTGATCGGACGCGCCTCGGGCTGCGCTCGTTTTTTGCGACTGGAAAGATAGGTCCGACGCGCATCTTTGAGGGTGAGGCCTTCGAGGAAATAAACGATCGCAGCGCGGCCGATCGCATAGGTCCCGGCTCCGGCTACCGCGCCGCAGACGATGTTGCCCCAACCGGGAAAGAATTTCAGAAGAGCGCGCGCTCCTTCCCGCAGGATCATCCCAGCGCCGACATTCACACCGAGAGCCGTCACAAACTCCGTGGCAGCTCGAAGACTGCGTTCGCGCCCGCTGATGTACATGATCCCCGACACCATCAGGAGCTGGAGCGCGGTCAGGATCGGCAGGTCGGCGAGCGGGATCGGTTGAGCGCCGATCGCCGCGCAAATCGCGGTCGTCGATTTGACGAGGGTCTGGGCGATCTCGGTCTGCACGCCACGATCGTGAGCGATCCGCGCCATCTCAACCCGCGCTTCGTTCGGCATGTTGCGAGCGAGCAGCGTCATAAACTGCGTCGGCGCATCGCCGCGCATCTCGACGACTTGGAGCAGGCGAGGAGCGACGGCGGTATTCTCTTGCAATGCGGTTTGAAGCTGCACCCGCGTTTGCACACGGGGATTCGCGGGCGCGTCGCCATTGTGACGCGGAACCGGCCGGGCCGCGACATAAGGCCAGACCACGCCGATTATTTTTGGCGGGTGCTCGATAGGGTTGAAAGTGAGAAGTGCCGCCAAATTATCGAGTTCAGGTTGGTCAACTTCATGCCCGTCATCGTCAGCCAAATGCAGGAAAATATCGGCCGGCTGGGTCTTCAATTCGTCCGCGATCTTCGCGCGCGTCGCCGTTTCCGCCCCGCGGGCATCGAGGAACGAAACTGTACCGCGGCCGCCGAGATTGATCGCGTGCCAGCGGAATAACTCCATTAAAAGGTCGGGCGAAGCCGTCGGCGGCGTCCAATTGAAAATTGCGGCCACGATTTCCTGAAGCGGCAATCGATTCGCGCCCGTCAAAACAAAACGGGGCGCGCGTTGTTGCAGGAACAATTGTTTCAACGGCGTGAGCTCATGTAAAACCGGCCGCCTGATGGTCTCGGGGAGTCTTCCGAGGAAGCCCTCGAGGCGTTCGATGATGTGAAGAAGCGACGGCCGATTCATTCTGTCCGATTTAGTTTTCTGCTTTGCGCTTGGTTTCGATAGACACGCGAACTATACCCGTGTTCATGAGTTTGAATCTCGAAATTCTTTCCCGCGCCGCGGACGAGGCCCGCGGACTATGCATGGATGCCGTCCAGGCGTCGAAGTCGGGCCACCTCGGTTTGCCGCTCGGCTGCGCGGAGATGGGCGCGGTCCTTTACGGTTACGCGCTCAAACACAATCCGGACAAACCGCGCTGGATCGGGCGCGATTATTTCGTCCTCTCCGCCGGACACGGCAGCATGTTCCTTTACGCGTGGCTGCACATGAGCGGCTACGATTTGCCGATGGAAGAGATCAAGCGCTTCCGTCAATTGCACAGCAAGACGCCGGGCCATCCCGAATTCTTTGAAACGCCGGGCGTCGAGTGCACGACCGGTCCGTTGGGGCAGGGCGTTGGCAACGCGGTCGGCATCGCCGTGGCGATGAAAATGGCGGCAGCGCGATTCAACACCAGTGAGCACCGGATTTTCGACCAGCACTGCATTTGTCTCGCGGGCGACGGTTGTTTGCAGGAAGGAGTTTCCGCGGAAGCGAGCGCGTTCGCCGGACATTTCGGTCTGGATAATCTCATCCTCATTTACGATTCGAACGCGGTCACCCTCGATGCGCCCGCAACCGCGACCCAGAGCGAAGACACGGCCGCGCGGTTTAAGGCCTACGGGTTCGACGTTCAGGAGATCAACGGCCAGGACATGCAGGCGTTCCTCGATGCGCTCAACAATGCGAAGGAGAACGACAACGGAAAACCGAAGTTCATTGTGGCGCATACGCTGATCGGAAAAGGCATTCCCG
>DATILK010000229.1:0-4866 GCA_035476555.1 Chthoniobacterales bacterium
AGCGTCGCGAAATCGGACGGCGCGAAAGTGGAGACTGTCACGGCGAAACCGGAGAAGCCGGCGGTGAAGGATCACCCGGCGACAGTCGCGGCGTCGAAATCACTGAAGGACGACAACGCTCCGGCGAAAGACGAACACAAAGTTGCGAAAAACGAATCGACGAAGCCGGAAGTTGTCGTAGCGAAAACCGAGAAGCCGGCCCCGATTAAGGAAAGAGAAAAAGCGCCGGCGACAAAGCCGCAGCCAACGAAGAGCGAAGCATTCATTGCGAAGAACGAACCGCCGCCGCCGGCTGAAGGTCCCGGGAAAGCAAGACCCGATATCGTTTCGGTTCCGTCGCAAAAAGATCAGTCGCAAATCACTCCCGCGATGAGCAGCTCGCTCGACATGGGCTTTACCAAGATCGCCGACGGCTTTGATTTCCCGGTCGGCAAACCGGACGCGGAAGGTTACTACAAAGCGCGCGGGTTCCGGCCGGGCGGCCACGTCGGCGAAGATTGGGACGGCGTCCGCGGTGGCGACACCGACCTGGGCGATCCGATTTACTGCGCGGGCGACGGCATCGTGGTCTTTGCCCGCGACGTTCACCTCGGCTGGGGCAATGTCGTTATTGTGCGGCACGCGTATCGCGAGGGCGGCAATGTGAAATACATCGATTCGCTTTATGGGCATCTCCAGAAAATGTTGGTAGCCCGCGGTCAACGCGTTTCCCGCGGCCAGCAGATCGCGACGATGGGCACCGCCCACGGCCAGTACGACGCCCACTTGCATTTCGAGATCCGCAAGAACCTCGAGATCGGGATGAGCCGTTCAAAGTTCCAGAAAGATTTTAGCAATTACTACGACCCGACGCAGTTCATCAATTCGCATCGGCGTCTCACCGGGGGCGGCGCGAATTACAAGGTGGCGATGAACACTTTCACCCACGACTGGATGTTTCACTTCGATAAGAATCGCGATTTCGGCCCGCACCGGCGGAGCACGAGTGAGTCTTCGGCCGCATTGCGTCGCGCGGTGACGAGTACTCGTTAGGCCGGCGGTTTCGGCCGCGATGCCCTGCAGGAGAACTCCAGCTGCAGCTACAGTTTGCCCATCAACGCCATGATGAGGACGATCAGCAGAATCAGGCCGATTCCACCAAACGGGTAGTAGCCCCAGCCCGAGCTGTAACCCCATCCTGGAAATGCTCCGACCAACAACAGAATCAGAATAATCAGGAGTATCGTGCGCATGGCGCGAGACTAGGTGACCCGCCGAAGAGCTGACAATTCTTTTCTTTTCCCGTCCTGCTCATGATCAGGAGCAGGATTGCGCCGGCTGCCGCCATCGCAAATTCTCTTGCAGGCCTAGCGGCGCATCCTATCGTTTTGCGCAGTCCCGAATGTGTCCGAGCCGGATGCGTCGGGACAATTTATTGTTTCCATGGCCAACACCATCTTGATCGGCGCGCAGTGGGGCGATGAAGGCAAAGGCAAGATCATCGACGTTCTCACCGCAGAAGCGGACATCGTCGTGCGCAGCCAGGGCGGGAACAATGCCGGACATACCGTCATTCATCGCGGAACGAAATACATTCTGCATCTGATTCCGTCCGGAATTTTGCGGCGCGGGAAACGTTGCGTGATCGGAAACGGCGTGGTCATCGATCCGGTCGCGCTCGTGGGTGAGATCGAGGGATTGCGCAAACTCGGCGTCCACATCGGCGAGAATTTGTTGATCAGCGATTGCGCGCATTTGGTGCTGCCGTATCACCGGCTGCTCGACGAGCAACGCGAGCTGCGCAAAGGCCACACAAAAATCGGGACGACCAAGCGCGGGATCGGGCCGGCCTACGGAGACAAAGCCGCGCGGACCGGCCTGCGAATATCCGACCTGATGCAGCCGGTCTTGTTCTCGAAAAAATTACAGGCCAAAGTGCGCGAGAACAACAGCATCCTCCAGGCACTTGGCGCCGAGCCGATCAATTATCGGGAGGTGAACGAAAGTTATCTCGCGGCCGGGCGAAAGCTGCGGCCGTTCGTCACGAACACCGTCGTTTATCTGCATCGCGCTTTGCAGCGCGAAAAGAAAATCCTGTTCGAAGGCGCGCAGGGAACTTTTCTCGACATCGATCACGGGACGTATCCGTTTGTCACTTCCTCGAATACCACCGCGGGTGGCGCCTGCACCGGCTCCGGAGTTCCGCCGCATCGGATGGATCGCGTGGTCGGCGTGATGAAAGCCTACACGACGCGAGTGGGCGAGGGAGCGTTGCCGACCGAAGACGCCGGGCTCGCGCACAAGCTTCACGAGATGGGCCGCGAATTCGGCGCGACCACCGGACGGGCGCGGCGCTGCGGGTGGTTCGATGCCGTGGCGACGCATTACGCCACAATGATCAATGGCATCGATGAACTGGCGGTGACGAATCTCGACGGTCTCGACGGCATCGATTCGATCCGCGTCTGCGTTGGTTATCGATTAAATGGCAAACGCCTCGGCGTTCCACCGAGCGATGCCGGGCAGTTGGAAAACTGCGAGCCGATCTACCGCGAATTTCCCGGCTGGAAAAAACCGACGCAATCGGCCCGAAAATTTTCCGCGCTGCCCGCGAATGCGCGGACCTACGTGCGGGCGATCGCCGAGTTGACCGGTGCGCCGTTGCGGATCGTGAGCGTCGGTCCGACGCGCAACGAAACCATAATTCTCTAAGCATGGCTGCGGCGCCCAAACTCGTTCCGCGTCACGTCGCCATCATCATGGATGGCAACGGCCGTTGGGCGAAGAGCCGCGGGTTGCCCCGGATCAAAGGCCACGAGAAAGGCGCCGAAGCGGTGCGGGAGTGCGTCGAAGGCTGTGGAGATTTAAAAATCGAATTCCTGACGCTCTACGCGTTCTCCGCAGAAAATTGGCAGCGCCCGAAGGCCGAAGTGTTCGCGCTCATGCGGCTCCTGGAAAAATTCCTGAAAGAAAAAACGCCCGAATTGTTGGAAAAAAATGTCCGGCTCCAGGCGATCGGCCGGCTCACCGATCTGCCTTCCAGTTGCCAGAAACAACTCCACGATTCCATCGAGCGGACCTCGGGCAACAACGGCCTCACCCTGATTCTTGCGCTCAGTTATGGCGGCCGTCTCGAGATCATCGACGGCATCAAAAGCCTTTTCCGCCAGATCGAGTCGGGCCACATCGACCGCGCGATGATCGACGTCGACATGTTTAGCAAGCATCTCTACACCCGTTATTATCCCGACCCCGATCTGCTCATCCGCACCTCCGGCGAGATGCGTCTCTCGAATTTTCTTCTTTGGCAACTTTCCTACACCGAGATGTACGTCACCCAGAAGTTGTGGCCCGACTTCACCAAGAAAGACCTCTTCGAAGCCGTCGAAGATTTTGGAAAACGCAACCGCCGCTATGGGGCGGTAGAATAACGCGTCGCACTCTAGCCGCCTCGCTCTGTCGAGGCGCCGGGCGGTTCCCTTACTTCAACGGCGAGACGTCCTCCTCGTTCCGAAGTTGCACTTCGGAACGGCCCCTCGTCGCGGCAGATTGAGCGGCCGCTATCTCCACGGATCGCACCGCAACGCGACCCCGAAGCGCCAGGTAGCCACTCGTGCGCTGATGAACGAGGATTAACGTGAGAGCGAGGATTGAAGGTCGCGAGGAGGAGCTGTGGTGCGAGGGCAATTTCAGCTAAACGAACGCTTCCGCCACGGAATCGGCGAGGAGCTTGCCGCGCGGGGTGAGGACAAAGTTTCCGTTAAATTCTCGCATGAGGCCGAGCTCGATGAATTCCCGGTGTTCGTTAGGCCAGGATTGCAGGTCGTGGCTGGAAATTCCTTCCCGCGTTCGCAAGGCGAGTGCGATCCGCTCGGTTCGTTTCATCTCCGGCGTGAGCGCTTCGGTCGATTCAATCGGTGACGAACCGCCGAGGACGCGATCCGAGTATGCTCGGTAATCGCAAACGTTCTGCCGTCGCTGCATTCCTACCGTGGAAAATGCGCTTGGGCCGATGCCGAGATAATCGTGGCCGGCCCAGTAACCGCGATTATGCGCCGACTCGAATCCGGGCTGCGCATAATTCGAAATTTCGTAGTGCTCGAAGCCGGCGGCTTCCAGCATTTGCATCGCCGTCTCCAAAAATTGCGCGTCCAATTCGGGATCGTCGCGATATTCGCCGCGCGCGTGACGCAGGAAAAATTCGGTGTCCTCTTCGTAAGTCAGGCAGTAGGTCGAGATATGGTCAGGTCCGAGGGCGATCGTTTTCCGCAGGTCCGCTTCCCATTGCGCGAGGGTTTGGCCGGGCAACCCAAACATCAGATCGATGCTCACGTTGCCGAATCCCGCGTCTCGCAAGATTTGAAAGGACGCTTCGGCCTGCGCGGCATTGTGCTCGCGACCGAGCAGCTTCAGCAATTCATCATCCCACGATTGCACGCCGAGACTGAGCCGGTTTACGCCCATTCGTTGCAGCAGTTCTGCTTTGCGCGGGAAGACGCTGCCTGGATTGGCTTCGACCGTCCATTCGACGAGACGCGTTAAATCGAGGCGCTCGCGCATTCCGCCGAGAAGAAATTCCAACTGCGCCGTCGTCAGTGCCGTCGGCGTTCCGCCGCCAAAAAAAATCGTTTTAATCTCAAGGGGGAATTGTTCGCCAACGGTTTCAATCTCCCGCAGCAGCGCCTCACAAAATCGTATTGTCTGCGAGCTATCAGCCCGCTCTTTGTAAAAAGCGCAGTACGGACAAATCCGCGCGCAAAATGGAATATGAATGTAGAGGTGCGAAACCGCCTCCGAAGCTCGGCGTTGAATGTTGGACGTTGGGCGTTGGACGTTTTCTCCATCCCCCATAGGTTCGTTCTCACCTTTCATCGTGCGGATTCCAAT
>DATILK010000230.1:0-7021 GCA_035476555.1 Chthoniobacterales bacterium
CGTGCAATCCACCGGCGATCGCGAAGCAGACATCGGCCGGGGAGTCGCGGAATGGTGCGGCATTCTTGAAGAAATCATCGCCGGCCATTGGGACCAATGGTTCGCTTTCGTTCCGATTTTCGCCAAATGAACGAACCACCATCGCCGCGGTTTTATTTCGCCCTGCTGCGTCTCCTCGCAAAAATGCGCGGCGGCGATCCCACCAGCGCCGAAAGCAATGCCGCCGAAGCGTGGTTCGGAAGCGTCGCCCTCTATGGGATCAGCTATTTGTATTTCGCGGCGTTCGTTCCCGATACCTTGAGCTGGTGGGTGCGCGGATTGTTTTTCGTCGCGCTCGCGTTCCTCGTCATGCTTTTCTGGCTCCTCATGCTCTACCTCAATTCGCTGATTCTAAAATTGCTCCACACGGTCGGCCTTTTCCGTTCGCTTCCGATACGTCGCGGGCAAAGCGTCCTCCTGGTTGTCACCGCAACCGCGATGGCGGTTGCTCTCTCGCAACGCGACTCGATCGTCAGCGAGCTCGGCGCGATTTGGCTGATCGCAGTGACGATGAATCTCGTGGCCGCGACGATCCTGGCCCTTGGCAATGGCGATCCATCCCGGCCATAACCACGCCCGCGGGACCCGCCGCGCGATCCTGGCTTTCGTTTTTCTCGCGCCGTTCCTCGCATTTTTTCTGGTGCGGGTGAATCTCGTCGTCGCGCTCGCCCCGATTTTTCTTTCTCACGTTTTTCTGCTCTACGCGACGCTGGTTGCAAACTGCCAGTGGTTCGGGCCCGTGTTTCGTTCGTTCGAAACAACCGAACCGGAAATCTGGCTCACGATCGACGACGGGCCCTCCGCCGCTCACACGCCCACACTGCTCGATTTGCTCGAGCGTTTCCAGGCGCGCGCCACGTTTTTTGTCATTGGAAAAAACGCAGAGCAATATCCGCATCTCGTCACCGAGATTCTGACGCACGGTCACGAGATCGCGAACCACACTTACACGCACCCGAGCGGCTTTTTTTGGATCGCCGGGCCGGGACGCGTTGCGGCGGAAATCGATCTTTGCGCGGAACTCCTTCGAACCGCGCCGGAACGTCCGGCCCATTTTTTCCGCGCACCCGCCGGTTTGAAAAATATTTTCGTGCATCCGGAACTCAATCGGCGCGGACTCGCTTTGATCGGCTGGACGGTGCGCGGGCTCGACACGGTTCTGCGCGATCCGGCAAAGGTCGCGAACCGAATCGTGCGCAACATCAAACCGGGCGCGATCGTTCTTCTGCACGAGGGACGGCGCGCAGAAAAAAATCCGGAATTCAATTCCCAATGCCTGGAGCTGACGCTGACAAGACTGGCGGAAAAAGGCTATCGCTGCGTCATCCCGCGGCCGGAACAACTGCGGACGCGTTCCGCCGGAAAATAAAAATGTGATTATTGAACGGCGATAGGCCCCAGAGCGGATGGCTTTCCCGTTCGAACTCGCCGTTATCGAAAGCCTCGCTGATGCTGCGGCGCGACGGAAAATGAAGCGCGCGATCGACGTTCCATGAAATCGCCTGCGCAAATTTTTCCGCGAGCCAGGTGATCCAATAACGCGGCCGCATTTCGCGAATCGAATCGCGAATGATGAGGAGACCACCGGGAGCAACGCGCCGGGCCAGTTGTGCGAGCAACGCAGTCTGGGCGCGCGCGGGGAGATAATGCAGCACGTCGAAGAGCGCCACGTTGCCGCGAAAATCCGGGATCGCTTCCTCAACATTCTGAAAGCGAAGCTCGACGTCGCGATAACCGCGCGCGGCAATGGAGGAGCCGTATCCAATTTTTCGCGCGTCCAGATCCAGGCCGAGGATCGGCTGGGCGCAGGCGCGCTCGCGCAGGTAAAACGCCAACAGTCCCACGCCGCACCCAACATCGAGGATCGGTTCGGCCGAGCGGCCTAACAAGTCGTAAGCCGCCGAATAAATCCGGTCGCTCCGCAATTTGCTCCGGACATAATTGCGCAGCCAGACAGACCGGAACTGAACGGCGACGCGCGCACACGCATTTTCATGCTGGGCTACGTTTTCTTTTCGGGATTCCATTTGCTCCCCAGTATCGGACTGCCAGACTAAATTTATGGGTGATTTTTTCTCCGATTATCAGGCCGGAGATTTTTATGATGAAATGTTCGCCGCCCCGGGTGAGGCGCGACCGCATTACAGCAAATTACTCGCGCGTTTCAAAGAAATGGATCGCGAAGAGTTCGAGCGCAAGCGCGCGCTGGCGGCCTCGACGTTCCTGAGCCAGGGAATCACCTTCACCGTTTACAACGACGACCAGGGAACGGAACGCATTTTCCCGTTCGATCTCCTGCCGCGAATCATTCCCGCGACCGAATGGGAGAAGATCGAGCGCGGACTAGTCCAGCGAATCACGGCGCTGAATTTATTTCTTCACGACATTTATCATCAGCAAAACATTCTGCGCGACGGCGTGATCCCGAAATCGATCGTGTGGGAAGCGGCCCATTTCCGGCCGGAGTTCATGCACTTCGATGTGCCGCGCAATGTCTACATCCACGTTTGCGGCACCGATCTGGTGCGGGACCGGGACGGAAATTATCTCGTGCTCGAAGATAACGCGCGTTGTCCATCCGGCGTTTCCTACGTCGTCGAGAACCGGCAGACGATGAAGCGCACGTTCCCGAATTTGCTTGGGCAATATCGGGTGCGGCCGGTCGAAGATTACAGTCAGGAATTGTTGAACGTGCTCCGCTACATCGCGCCGCACGGTCAGCAGGAACCGACCGTCGTCCTCCTCACGCCGGGCGTTTATAATTCGGCCTACTTCGAGCATTCATTTCTCGCGCGCTCGATGGGAATCGAGATCGTCGAAGGCCGCGACCTCGTCGCGCAAGGCGGAAAGGTTTTCATGCGCACGACCAAAGGCCTCGCCCAGGTGGACGTGATCTATCGCCGGATCAACGACGATTTTCTCGATCCCCAGGTGTTCCGGAAAGACTCCGGACTCGGCGTTCCCGGTTTGGTCGAAGCGTATCGCGACGGGAATGTGAGCCTCGCCAATTCGATCGGCACCGGCATCGCCGACGACAAGGCGGTTTACCATTTCGTGCCGAAAATGATTCGGTATTACCTGAACGAAGACGCGCTCCTCCCGAACGTGACGACCTACCTCGCATCGGTGAAAGAAGATCTCACTTACATTCTCGAACACATTCCCGAGCTGGTGGTGAAAGCGGTGAACGAAAGCGGCGGCTACGGAATGCTGGTCGGCCCGCAGGCGACGAAGGCGGAGTGCGAGAAGTTCAAGGAAAAGGTCCGCAAGAATCCGCGGAACTACATCGCGCAACCGGTCGTGCCGTTGTCCCGCGCGCCGTCGTTCTGCGACGATAACATGGAAGGGCGGCACATCGATCTGCGACCGTTTATTCTTTACGGCGAAAAGGTCACGATCGTTCCCGGCGGATTGACGCGGGTCGCGCTGCGGAAAGGTTCGCTGGTCGTCAATTCATCGCAGGGCGGCGGGAGCAAAGACACCTGGGTGCTGGAAAAGCAAGCCAATGGAGTAGTGGAGTAATGGAGTGTTGGAGTGATGGGCCTATGAGAACCGCTTCTTCCATTACTCCATCACTCCCTTACTCCATCATTCCATTGTTTTCCCAATGCTGAGCCGCGTCGCCGATTCCCTCTACTGGATGAGCCGCTACATCGAGCGGGCGGAGAACAACGCCCGCATCGCGGAAGTGAATCTCCAGATGCTGCTCGACCTGACAAACCAGCAGGAGCTCGATCCCAAACAGCAATGGGACCCGATTATCAGCTCGCTTGAAGTGAACGAACTTTTCTCTTCGCTCTACCCGAAACCCGATGGCCGGGCCGTCATCGATTTCGTCAGCCTGCAAAAGAAAAATCCGAACTCGATCGTGTCGTGTCTCAGCCGCGCGCGCGAGAACGCCCGGACGACGAGCGAACAGATCTCGAGTGAAATGTGGGAGCAGATCAATCGCCTCTATTTGTTTGTGAAAAGCGACACCGCGAAAAAGCTCGTGCGCACGAGTCCCTACGAATTTTTCAAACGCGTCATCACGGGCTCGCATCTTTTCCAGGGCACGACGGACGCGACGATGACTCACGGGGAAGGTTGGGATTTTATCCGGACCGGAAAGTTATTGGAGCGCGCCGACTGCACCTCACGCCTTCTCGACATCAAGTATCACATCCTGTTGCCCAGCGGCGAAGAAGTCGGAGGCAACATCGACACCATCCAATGGATGTCGGTCCTCCGATCGTGCAGCGCCCTGGAAGCGTACCGGAAAATTTATTTCGGACAGGTCGCGCCGTGGAAGGTGGCCGAGTTCATCATCACCCACTCGGCTTTTCCGCGGTCGATCCGGTTCTCGGTCGATTGCTTCGACGCCGCGCTTCACCACATCTCGGGTTCGAACGAGACGAAATACGCGAACGAAGCAGAACGGTTAGCAGGCAGGCTCCGTTACGATCTCGATTACGCGACCATCGGCGAGATCTTTAAGTTCGGGCTGCACGAATATCTCGAACAAATCCAGGACCGCCTCGCTGAGATCAACCACGCGATTCACGAGACGTATTGCGCGAGCAACTCTTCATGATTACGGGTTCAGGAGCGTGGTGTACCACCTAACGAGTGGTTCGCCGAAAAACATCCAGATCAGCGCACCCAGTGCAAGGTAAGGACCGAACGGTAATTTCGCCGACCAGACGCGTTTGCCGACGACGAGCGTAAGCAAGCCGACCAGCGAACCCGCCAGCGAGCCGGCGAAAACGCTGAAGAGCACGGCGCGCCAACCGAGGAAGGCGCCGATGCAGGCGAGAAATTTCAAATCGCCACGGCCCATCGCTTCCCGCGGAATTTCCAGTTCCCGAACAACCCCGCTGATGCGATCGAGCGTATCGAGCGTCAGCTCTTCCGTGCCGAAGTTCACTCGGTCGTAGTGAAATCGAAGATCGGCGAAGCCAAGGTTCCGCTCGGCGACAATCGCTTCTTCGCAGTGCAAAATGAGCTGGTCGGTTTCTCGAGAAAAATAATCGCTCCACAAACCTTGTTCTTCGCCGACCACGAAATCGGCGTCGTCGCCTTTCCGCGTCCAACTGAATGGCGTCGGTCCATCCAGTTTGATTCTTTTTTTGCCGAAAACTTTTTTCCCGGCTTCGAGCACCACCCACAGCAGCACGTAACCGAGCACCGCGGATAACGACGACGTAAGCAAAGCGCGTCCGCGGTAGGCCGTGTCCATCAATTCCGGAACAGCCAGACTTACGACGATGCCGGCCACGGTCCCGCCGATCGTGATTTCGTCGGGGATAATGAAATGCTCGAAGTCAATGAACGTGGCGACGATCAGGAGCGAAACGAAAACCCAGTAGGCGATGGCGATCTGCCACGGAAAAACTTTCCAGACCCAGAGAAACAGAAGCGCCGTCAGCAGCTCGACCGCGAAATAGCGAAAGGCGATTCGCGCGCCGCAGTTCGCGCATTTGCCACGCAGGAAAAGCCAGCTCAGCAGTGGGACGTTTTGGTACCAGGTAAGTTGCGTCTTGCAGGAGGGACAGAACGAGCGGCGCGGTTTGTTGACCGACAAATCGAGCGGCAACCGATAAATGCAGACGTTCAGAAACGAGCCAACCGTCGCGCCGAGGGCAAACGCGAAAACGGAATAGATGAATTGATAAACTGCGATCGGATTACCCATGACGATCGATCGCGGCGCGCTCTTCTCTTCGTTTAAAGAACCAGGTGATCCAGATGCAGCTCTCGTAAAGCAAACAGAGCGGCATCGCCATCGCGATCATGGTGAGGACGTCCGGCGTCGGGCTAATAATGGTGGCGAAGATGAACAGAAGCACGATCGCATAGGGGCGGGTGCGCTTCATGAATTCGTAACTGATGAAACCGAAGCGAACCAGCGCGAGGACCACGACCGGCAGTTCGAAAGAGAGGCCGAACGCGAGCGTGAACCGCGTCACGAACGAATAATATTCCTGCACGGTCCAGGCCGGCGCCCAGCCAAGCGATTGCGTGTCGCGAAAGAAAAACAGGATCGTTTTTGGCAGGAGCCAGAAGTAAGAGGTCAGCACGCCGGTGAGAAACAGCCCGAAACTCACGACGATGGCGGGAAACAGAAGGCGTTTCTCCATCGCGGTGAGCGCCGGCAGAACGAATTCCGCCAAGAAAAAAAGCAGAAGCGGAAACGAGAGGACGATGCCGGCGTAAAAGGCGAGCCGGAACGAGATCGTGAACGAATCGGTGATGGCAAGGGCGCGCAAGGCGCCGATGGTCGGGTCGACTTCGCGCAACGGGCGTTGCATGACGTGCACAAGGGTCGACCGAAAAAAGAAGCAGAGCACCATCGCGAGGACGAGCGTGATGGACATCTTCACGATCGTCCAACGCAGGTCCTCGAGATGTTCGAGAAACGGTTTCGACGTTTCGCTCTCGGGCAAGTCCCGAAACTTAAAGATCTCGCGCAGACCCATGATTCAATTCCCGGCAAACGAGAGCAGGCCGCGGGCGAGGAGGCGCGAGCAAACCGCGAGCGTGTTCGCGTCGCGAATTTCGTTGCGCGCGATCATGTCGCGGATTTCTTCGGGACGGAAGGCGCGACAATCGAGGATCGATTCCGATTCCTCGTGGGAATGCCCCTCGGCGGATTCGCGCACCGGCCGCGCGAGAAAACAGTAGCCGCGCTCGTCGGTAAATCCCGGCGAAGTAAAATAATCGCCGAGCGGAATCAGATCGCCGCCTTCGGCCAGCTCGAATCCAGTTTCCTCGCGCAGCTCTTTCAGGGCAATCGCCGCGATTCCATCCGGCTCGGTTTCCGACGCGTCGTCAATTTGTCCCGCCGGCACTTCCCAGATCGCCGCGCGGATGGGAATTCGCTCCTGACGAATCAGGAGGAGTCCGCCTTCCGCCGTCATGGCCGCAACGATCACCGCGCGCTTTCGCAGCGCGACCGTCCACGAACGCGGCTCAGATTTTTCCGGACTGCGAACTTTTTCTT
>DATILK010000231.1:0-5791 GCA_035476555.1 Chthoniobacterales bacterium
AATCCGTGTCGCCTTTCAAGTCCCAGACGCCGGCGGTCTGGTCACGGCTGGCGGTGATAAGAAAATTCGGAGTCGCTCCCAGGAGCGCGGCCGCCGCCGCCGTGAGGCTGTAGCGTGCGTTCCAGACCCCGCCTTTGTGAACGAAAATTTTATCGGTGACGTAATCCTTGGCGTAAGAATCTTCGGCATCCGGCGGATGCTGGCCTTCCTCGGTCGTGGCGGGATATGCGTCTTCGGTGGCAAATTCTTGTTTGTTTTTGACCGCCTCCGAAATCTTGTCGGTCTGCGCGCTCTCCGCGTCGAGTCGCTGGTCGTAAATGTTGACGACATTCTTGAGCGCGTTCTGCGTTTCTTCCTGCGCTTGTTTCAAGGCCTCGAACTTTTGCTGCGTTCTGAAATGGTTGAGGCCTAAAATGGCGGCGCCGGCCAGAAGAACGACGAATCCCAGAACGGCAATCGCTCGCCGGCGCAGGCGGTGGACAGCGGCGCGGGATTCGCTCAAGGCGCGCTGGCGCTGGATCCAGGGAACGAGGAATTCACTCGTGATGTCGTAGAAATAAGCTTCGTTGCGCCGCTGGCGGCGGACGAGACGTGATTGATCGGTGAGTTCGGCAAGCGCGCGTTTTCCGATGGCGGGCGAAACTTTCTCGCACGTGCTCAACCGCTCGAGCAGATCGGACTCGAGAATGATATTGCGCGTTCCGGCGGGCGTAACGAGATGACGAAGAATAGCGACGGCTGGTTCGCGCAATCCGGCGCTGAGCTTGTCGAGCGAGCCGGTGAGATGGCCTTCGAGAAGTTTCTGCACCACTTCGGCGCGATTCGGCGTCGCGTCGAAAATCGATTCGCCCTTCGGATCGCGCCAGAGCGAGAGGCACGCGATCTGGACTTCGGTGAGATTGATGGAGCCAGTCTCGCTGCGTTCGTCGAGTGCGGCGCAGAGCTTGTTCGCCAGCTCATCCGAGATGATCTGTCCGAAATGTTCCGGCGGAATTTCGCTCTCGAAAGGACCGCGGATCAATTTCTTCAGGACGCTTGAATCCGGGAAGGTGAGCCGCACATGCTGGTCGCGCAGATTCGGCACGAGCGCGAAAAGCTTCGAGAGTTTCGCGAGATAATCTTCGCGGAAAACGAAAAGCAATTTCACCGGCAGGGTTTCGTCGCGGAGAAGATCGCGGAAGAATTCCAGGAGCGCGTTCTGCGCTTTCGCGGCCTCGGCGAATTTCTCCCGGCTCTCGGGCGCTTCCTCGAAAAGCGTCACGAATTCCTCGAACTGGTCGAAGATCAGCAACGGTGCGCCGCCATCGTGTTCGATCCCAAGGCGGGCATGGACATCGGCGGTGGAAAAAACGAGACGCGTCCGCGGTTCGTCGTCCGCCGCGAAACGCGACGGCAGAAAGGGCGCGCTGCCTTCATCGGTGAGCGCAATCCGTTCGACGACCAGTTCCGCGCTGGGAATCGGCTGGACGCGCAATCGTTCCGGCAGAAAACCTTCTTCGAGCATCGACGGGATGAAGCCCGCGTTGATCATTGACGATTTGCCCACGCCGGATTCGCCGTAGAGCAGCGTGCCGCGATAAATCGAAACCATGCGAACGAGCTTTCGGGTTTCGTCCCGCCGCTCGAAAAAGATCGGACGATCGATGAAACGGAATTGCTCGATCCCGCGATACGGCTCGCGCGGCCAGGCAAGTTTGGGGAGCGGGATCATACCGGCATCGGCGTTTTCTTTATCCGCTCGTAGAGCGCGGGCACGAACGACCAGACATCCTGCATGACGAACCGGACGTAGCGCCGCTGGTCGCTCCAATAACGCACGATGAGCTGGTCCGGTTTCGGGTCGATCGAATAGGTCTCGGGAAACAGGGCCGGATCGAGATTCACCCGCATCGCTTTGAAGAGGAGCCGCAGATTGTAATCGATAAGGCTGTAGCCGACGAACAGAGTCGGCCACCGTTTGAAGCGATAGAGGAACGTTTCCGGCACGGGATGGAACGGCGCTTTGTCGCCCATCCGCAGCACGAACTGGATGTAATCTTCGTCCGTGATCACCGCCGAGTCCGGCTCGTCCACGTCGCCGTGCAATTTGCAGACGAACGGATTCTGGGGCGTCGGATCGTCGGTCGGATCTTCCGTCGGATTTTTTGCCGACGGGCTATAGATGCAGAGCTCCGGGTCTTTGCCCAGGGCGCGCAGCGATTGCTCGAAGAGCTGGTCGAAATTCGTCGTCATGACGAGCGGGAAATCGAGCGCGGCGAGCGCGTGGACGACAGGCGACGCGATTTTGTTCACGTGCACTTCGTCCTTGATCCGTTTCATCAACCGGTTCCGCGAGAGAGTATCTTCGTAATGCCAGGCGACGCGCTTGAGATCGCCCACGTCCCAACCAGGAAAGCGCTTCAGGTATTCGCTTTCGTCGGCCAGCTTGATTGAGAGCGTGCGGCCGAGCGGCGGCCGGCGCTCTTCCGGATAAGCGGCCGCATATTTCGGGTCGGTGCCAGCCGGCGGCCCATAATGAACGCCTGCGCCGAGGAAGAGGATGCATTGCCCTTTCCCGACGGCTTCAGCGATAGCGTCGAGGTCGTCCATCGTGTCAGGTAGAAACCGGAGGTCTCGGGGTCACGCCATGGTTCTACCGCACGAGCCCGCGGCAGTTCCATTCAAAACTATTCCTCAATGGCGCCGCCGAGAATTCGCAGGTGTTTGCGAAAAGTATAATTCGAATCGGTCGCGCGCTTCGCGAGATAATCCGCGAATTGTAATTGCGCGCGCAGCGTGGTGCCGGAGCGGATCGTGTCTGCCTGGGCGCGTTCGCGCTGCCAGATGGTGCGGGCGGTTTCCAGGATTTGTTCGCTGGAGTTCGCGGCGATGAAAACGCAACCGTCGTCATCGGCGAACACGACATCGCTTTTTCGTACCTCGAATTCACCGAAGCCCGCTGATTCCAACGCATCGTTTGTTCGCGGGTCGAGCCGTTGCGGACCAGACGGGCACGAACCGTAGCTCCAGATCGGGAATCCGATCTGCCGCAACTCCGGCGTGTCGCGGTGCGTTCCCCAAACGACGATCGCCGCCAATTCCGCTGCTCTAGCTTCGAGCGCGGTCAGATCGCCGATGCAGCCTTCATCGCGCCGGCTGCCGTTATCGATCACGAGAACATCGCCGGGCTCCGCGGTTTCCATGGCTTCAAGAAAAACGTCGACACTGCCGAAATGTTTCGCGGGCAGGACCCGGCCGGCGGCGCGCATCTGCGGGAGGAGTGGGGCGATGCCAAAGGGCGCGAGCCGGAAAGGAATTTTCAAGCGGAGGGCGGCGTCGACCACAAGCGGCGTCGAAAGCTCGGCGAATCTTTCTGCCAACGTTTCGTTCTTCACGAAGCAACTTTGCGCGAAAGAACGTGCGCAGCTAGTGCGAGGATGAGGAGCGTTGGGAACATTTTTGAATCCGCGGCGCGTGGCGCGCGCATCTCAAGCCTAGAATGACTGATGGCCTAACGATTGGATCTGCGTCGCTCCCGATGATTGGGAAGCGGGCGAAATGGCGGGAGGCGTTCGCGCGCCACGAGCTGGTTTTGTTCTTCGTCCTCGCGTTTCTGTTCTCCTGGTATCCGTGGGTGATCGCATTGGCGCGCGGCCGAAGCTCGGGGCCGAACCCGCTCGGACCGTTCATTGCCGCGCTTGTCGTCAGCGGAATTGCCCGCGGTTGGCCCGGTATCCGCGAGTTGCTCGGGCGGATCGTGCGGGTCCGGTTCGGATGGAAATGGTATGCGGTGATCTTCGGATTGCCGGCAGCGCTTTGTGCCGTCGCCATCGGGATCATGGCGATGTTCGGCCAATCGATCGTATGGCCGGAGACCGCGGCGTTCCGTGAGTTGCCAGACCGTTTCATCTTCATTTTTCTCTTCATCGGGCTGGGCGAAGAACCTGGCTGGCGCGGATTCGCGCTGCCGCGTTTGCAGGCGAGGTATACTCCGCTCATCGCCAGTCTCATTCTGGCGCCGATCTGGGCGCTCTGGCATTTGCCGTTGATGGGAAATGAATTTGCGCCTGCGGTCATTCCTGCATTCCTCATCTCGCTCATCGGCGGAACGTTGATCCAGACCTGGCTCTTCAATCGCACGAACGGCAGCGTCTTCGCCCAAATGCTTTTTCACGCCACCGTGAATACGGTGGGCGCCGGACTCATCTTCCCGCTCTTCAAGGGACCGATGTTTGTCCCCTTCTGGTACGTTTACGCAGGGCTCTGGCTTCTCGTTGGGTGTGCCGTTAGTGCGGTTGAAGGTCGTTCAACATCGCGGTGAAGCGCGGATCGTTCCGGACAGAATCCCAGACCGGATCGTACTTGAGATTGCCGAAGGCCGGCCCGTTCGGGATCTTAGCCAGCTTGATCAGCTGATCGATGGCGGAATTCTCTTCGCCAGTCCATGCGTAGATCTGCGCGAGGGAACTGAGAATGGTTGCGCCGTCCACAGCATCTTCGGTTAGCGGCCGCATTTCGCTGGCGCGGCGGCCCGCGTTTATCGCTTCTTCCTTCCGGGACAACCCGGCGTCCACCAGGCCGAGGGTGGCGAGCAGAATGGGGTCTTTGGGTTGTTCGGCGAGGCTCGCCGCGAGAATCGTGCGCGCGCGGCTGAACGCTTCGTTAGCCGCCGTCGCATCTCCGCGTGCTCGCGCGATAATGCCCTGCCAAAAACTCACCGGCACGAGCCTTCCGGTTGACGCCACTAATTCGTCCTTTTTGTAGGAGGCAAGAATATCCCCGGCGAGATCCGTCTTGCGCTCGAAAAGCGCGAGGTTAATGCGCGTCCAGGTGGTGGCGCCGTCGGGATCGTAATCCTGCGGCAGGGAATTCAGGAATGAATGGGCCGCTTTCAGATCGCCGCGTTCGATTTCGATTTGGGCGTGGACGAGTTGCGCATAATTGCGCGTGGCCGGGTTGACCATCGCCGCTCGATCGAAGAGCGCTGCTTCGTCATCGTAGCGCCGCAACAAATCGTAAACGACCGACAGACCATTCACGATTCGCGGGTTTGCCGGATCGAGGTCGAAAGCTTTTTCGAGGTTCTTGACCGCGTCCTCCCAATGACCCTGGCGACGCGCGATCGTCCCCGCCAGATACAAAACTTCGGCGCTGTTCGGCAGCGTCCGGTTCGCCAGCGCCAGTTCCGCGAATGCCCGCGCGTAATCGCGTTTGCCATGGTAATACACGAGCGCCTGCGCCAGGTGCGCTTCTCCTAAATCGGGAATCAGCTCGAGCGCTTTCTCGGCCGAGGCCTGCGCCAGTTCAATGCGGGCCGGACTGCGATCGAGGCCGTTCCAATAAAGGGCGTCGTGCGCAGTGGTGCGCCAGCAATAGGCCAGCGCGAAATTTGGATCGCGCGAAATCGCTTCATCCAGAAGCCGAACGGCCTTGAGCAAAGTCTCCTTCCAGTTCGGCGTGTCGTGGAAGGTTTTGATCAGCTCCTTCGCCTGAAGATAAAGATCGAACGCCACGACGTCGCGCGTCGATGGTCCGATGGCGGCTTTTTCTCGCGGCGAAAGTTTGGCGGCCAGCTGTTGCGTGATCGCCTGCGCGATCTCGCTCTGGATCGCCAGGACATCGACCATCTGCCGATCATATACTTCGGCCCATTGATGATCGTCGGTGCGAGCATCGATCAATTGCGCCGTGACTCGTACCCGGTCCTTCGTGCGTTGGACACTGCCTTCGAGGACGTGGGCGACACCGAGCTGCTGCCCGATTTCGCGCACATTCCGCGGAGTGCCGGCCTTGTAGAGCATGACAGAGGTCC
>DATILK010000232.1:0-1560 GCA_035476555.1 Chthoniobacterales bacterium
TATGAACTGTTGATCAAAAAAGCGGATCCGACGGTCGCGCGCGAAGTGAACGACACGAATATTCCTGGCGTCTATGCCGACTTTGAACCGGCGCGATTTTATCCGCTTTCAAGTGTTGCATCCCAGCTTCTTGGCTTCGTCGGTCCGAACAGCACAAAGAGCGGCGAGAGCGGCCACTACGGCGTCGAAGAATTTTACAACAGCATGCTCTCGGGCACTTCGAGTGCAGGCGGTGTCGGTGCGGATCTTACGCTCACGATTGATCCGAACATTCAAATCGAAGCGGAGAAAGTGCTCGACGATCTTGTGAAGGCAAATAACGCGACGGGTGGCAGCGTGATCGTCGAAGATCCGCAGACAGGAAAAATCCTCGCGATCGGCAACGATCCAAGTTTCGACGCGAATAATTATGCCGCTGCGCCGATCGGCAATTTTTTGGACACTGCGGTGCAATCGGTCTACGAGCCGGGCTCGATCTTCAAAGTGATTACGATGGCGGCAGGTATCGACGCGGGAAAAATTACGCCGCAGACAACGTACAACGACACGGGAAGCGTGACGGTGAACGGCGCGAAGATTACGAACTACGACCTTACGACCCACGGGCCGTACGGTCCGGGAACGACGATGACGAACGTGATCGAACACTCTATTAATACGGGGGCGGTTTTTGCGGAAAGCAGAATCGGCAACGATATTTTTACCAATTATTTGAAGGCATTCGGTTTTTCGGCGAAAACCGGCGTTGATCTTCCGGGCGAAGTTGCGGGAAATATTCGTTCGCTCACGCCTAAAGCGCGGCAGGTCGCCTTTGCCACGGCATCATACGGACAGGGCGTTGCGGTTTCGACACTCGAGCTTATTAATGCAATTTCCGCGATCGCGAACGGCGGCGTTCTCATGCGGCCGTATGTAAATGCCGCGCTCGCGCCGCAGGTGATCCGGCGGGTGATCAGCGCGAACACGGCGGATGAAGTGACGAAGATGATGATTTCCGCTGTCGACAAAGCGGGCGTCGCAAACATCGACGGCTATTCGCTCGCGGGAAAAACCGGCAGCGCATTTATTCCCGACTTGGTGCACGGCGGTTATACCAATAATCTTATCGACTCGTACATCGGTTTCGGTCCGACGGCGAACCCGCGATTCGTCGCGCTCATCCGTTTGAACACGCTGCCTTCGACTTCGCTTGCCGCGCAGAGCGTGGTGCCTGCATTCCGCGAACTTTCGCAATACATCATAAATTATTACGGCATTCCGCCGGATCGATTGAGCGGCCAATAAAATGAATAAAGCATCAACCGACATTTTGCGAACGATCCTCCGAAAGCTCGCGCAGCTTACGATTTGGCGGCACCGGCCGGGAATCATCGGCGTGACAGGAAGCGCGGGGAAGACGTCGACGAAGCTCGCGATCATCGCGGTGTTGCGTGCGGGACGTCGCGTGCGCATCGCGGAAGGAAATTTAAATAATGATTTTGGATTGCCGCTCGCGATTCTCGGCGACTGGAGTGCGGAAGAACTCCGTCTCGTGAGCCGCGATACGCCGGCCAGAACGAA
>DATILK010000233.1:0-12796 GCA_035476555.1 Chthoniobacterales bacterium
AATAACATTACCAAGCGGCGAGTCTAACGAATCCACGAACTTCTTGCCTAGGACTGCGGCTCGTCCTCATCCCCTCTTGCGCTGCTCGCGCTCGGGACTCGGGTAAAAACACGATGGCCGCGAGGATTGCTCGCGGCCATCGGAGATGGAGAGTGGCGCCGTTCTGATCGCAAGAGCGACGCAAGTCACCAACGGCTACTTCACCACGATCACGTTCGACACCGTCCCGTCCGATGTGTTTCCCCGGAACCGGTTGTTGTTGGCAGATTCTGCCGTGCCAGAGATCGCCGTCGTGTTGTTGAAGAAGTCGTTGTTCGTGAGCCGGATTGTGCCGCCGGAGACGTTCGCCCCGACCACGTTATTAGAAAACATGCTGTTGGAGACATTCACCTGGCAGCCTGTGTTTGCTCGAACCGCGCCGTTCCCGCCGTTCGTGGCGGCAAAGACACAATTTCGAACGGTGACGAAGGCATTAGATGTCGTGTTAACGCCATTGGCGATTCCATTGAAACGGCAATTATCAATTTCGGCAAGGGATGCGCCGGAACTCGTCGTGATAATTATTCCCGTCGTTATGTTGTCGAAGTTGCAGTCGTCCACCCTCAGGTTCGTGGAGGTTGCCGTTGACGCCTGGGTAATTCCGGTCGTGCTGAAGTTTTCGAAGGTGCAGTTCTCCACCATCAGCTGCGCGGCTTTGATGTAATTGACCCCGTTAACTCCAGCAACCGAGGGCGACTGCACTATGCCGTTGAAGGTGATGTTTCGGAGAATTACCACCGCATCATTAACGTGAGTGCCGCCGGTCACATTAACTACTACGCCAGACACGCCGGAAGCCAGGATCGAGGCCCATCCCGAACCGGTTCCGCCATCGAGAACGATGGCCTTTGTGATCGTGACCGCACCGTAGCCGGCCGGATCGAGCGCATCGATTTCGCCGCCTTCGGCGGTCTTAGAGATGGCGCCCGCGAATGTTTTGCAGGGAGCGGTTCGGCTACATGGATTCACGTCGTCGCCGACGCCGGAGACCCAGGTTCGAGAAGCTTGGGCATGCGCTGAAGCTGCGCCAATGACAAGGGCAGCACAGATTAGAGGAATCTGAAGGTATAATCGTGTTTTCATAGTATGGGGTTCGATTGGGTTCGTGGTTTCTTGTCTGGTGAGAGCACGCATCGTGTGCCCCCGCGGTCTGGCGGGTCAAGAAAAATCTCCCGGCTTTTCCTGTTGTTACGCTCCCGTTATGTTTTTGTTGCGAACGGCCCTCGTTCACAAACGCAGGCGCGAAAGTAACTGGGCTAGAATCCGATCGACGCATTCCCCTGGCGTCTCGTCGGCAGTTCGTACGACGATTTCCGCGTCGTCGGGCGGCTCGTAGGGCGCGTCAATGCCGGTAAAGCCCTTCAGATCGCCGGCGCGCGCTTTGCGATAAAGGCCTTTCGGGTCGCGCTGCTCGCAAACTTCCAAGGGGGCATCGACGAAGATCTCCACGAATTCCGCGCCGGCTTGCAATGCGATCGAGCGCGCGCGGGCGCGATCAGCGCGGTAGGGCGAGATGAACGATGTGATAACCACGGTACCGGCGTCGGCCATGAGCTTCGCCACCTCGGCGACGCGGCGAATATTCTCGGCGCGATCCTCCGGCGCGAAACCGAGATTCGCATTCAAACCATGCCGGAGATTATCGCCGTCGAGGACGTAGGTGTGCATCGATAGGGCGAACAGTTCTCTTTCCAGAGCACGGGCGATCGTGGATTTTCCGGCTCCGGAAAGTCCCGTCAACCAAACGACCGCGCCGCGATGTTGATTCCGTTGGGCGCGGCCTTCCGCTGTGATCTCACTTTCGCTCCAGAAGATATTCTCGCTCTTAACGGTTTTCGCGCGCGCATAGACCACCTTGGAAACGACGCCGCCGCTGATCAGATTGTCGCCGTTGGTAAGGACAAACCGGCCCATCGTCGGAACGCGGTCGTGGTTATCCAGAACGAGCGGCGCGCGCGTTTGCAAGGTGACTTCGCCCACTTCGTTGATGCGAAGCTCGGTCGCATTGGCCGTCGCCGAATCGAGCGTGGCTGCGTCGACGACCTTGCCGAGCGCGACGACCTGACACTCAACGTCTTGAGTCGCCAGTTTCAAGCGGTAACGCGCGCCAACGCTCAGCGGCTCAGTTCCAAGCCAGAAGAGAGTGGCGTGAACGCGATTCGTTTCGGCCGGCGCATCGATCTTGTGCGAAGCGACGTGGCCGCGTTCGATGAAGATATGATCGCGCAAAGTAATCCCGATCGATTCCCCCGCGGACGCCGTCTCGGCCGCGGACGCCGGCCAGCGCTCGATCGTCGCCACGCGCGCGGTCTTGTGACGAGGCGAAAACAGCAGCTCGTCCCCCACTCGCAACGTGCCCGATTCAATCCGGCCCACGAGAATTCGGCGATTCTCCGTTCGGTAAACGTCCTGAATCGGGAAACGCAATGGCTGATCGACAGTCGACGGCGGCGCTTCCAACTCATCCAAGGCTTGCAAGAGCGTCGGTCCGTTGAACCACGGCATCGCTTCCCGATCCGAAGCGGTGACATTCGCGCCGGTCTCGGCGGACACCGGCACGAAGGCGCGCGCGTTTAACCCGAGCTCGTGGAGGAAAGCGCCATATTCCTGTTCGATCCGCTGGAACATCTTCGCGCTGAAGCCGGCCAGGTCCATTTTGTTTACGGCCACCACTAGTTGGCGAATGCCGAGAAGGCTCAGCAACTGTCCGTGCCGCCTGCTTTGTTCGCGCGCGCCTTCATCCGCGGCGATCACAATCACCGCCGCATCGGCGCTGGCCGCGCCCGTGACCATGTTCTTGATGAACTCCTCGTGGCCAGGCGCATCGATGATCGTGTAGCCGCGTTTGGCCGTCCGGAATTGGATCTGCGTCGTATCGATCGTGACGTTTTGCTGCTGCTCTTCCGCCAGCGCATCGAGGACAAAGGCATACTCGAATCGTCGGCCTTGTGTCTTACAACTGGCCCGGAGCGCTTCGATTTTTCCTTCCGGCAACGAACCCGTCGCGTCGAGAATTCGCCCGATCAAAGTCGATTTGCCGTGGTCGACATGGCCAACGAAGACGATTTTCACATGAATCCTTTGGCGCGCAGCTTCTGCATCGCGTGCGGTTCGTAATGGTCCTGGGCGCGGCCGGCGCGCTCGCTCGAACGCGTCGCTTCCAGTTCGGCAATGATTTCGTCGATGGTCGATGCGCTGCTCGCGACCGGATGCGTGATCGGTTGGCAGCCTAACGAACGGTAACGTTTGCCGTTCCGGGCAAAATAGAGAGATGGAATTGGAATTTGTTCGCGTTGGATGTAGCACCAGATGTCGACCTCGGTCCAATCGAGCAGCGGCTGAACACGGACATGTTCGCCAGGTGCGTTCTTGATCGCGAACTGCCCCCAGAATTGCGGCGGCTGATGCTTGTAATGCCATTCGGAATCCGCATCGCGCGGCGAGAAGTAACGCTCCTTCGCGCGCGTCGGATCTTCGTCCCGCCGAATGCCGGTGATGAGCGCGTTCCATTTATGTTCCGTGATCGCCTGCTTCAAGGCGACGGTCTTCAGTTCATGGGTCACAGTGACTGGATCGTGCGTCTCGTAGCCGACGCCGCGCTCCCGCGCCTCGGTGTTTACCTTCACGATCACATTGATGCCGTAATGTTTCGCGGCCCATTCCCGGAACTCGATCATCTCCGGGAACTCATAAGTCGTATCGATGTGCAGAAGTGGATACGGGACTCTCCCGAGGAAGGCTTTTAGCGAGAGCCAAAGCAGGACGTTCGAATCCTTACCCATCGACCATGGCATCGCGATGTTCCCGAACGCGTGGTGCGCTTCGCGGAGAATAAAGACGCTGTGGTGCTCGAGCGCGTCGAGATGTGAATGCCGTTTAGTCAATTTCCGAAGACAAAGCCGGCAGACGGATTCGAACCGACGACCTGCTGATTACAAATCAGCTGCTCTACCAGCTGAGCTATGCCGGCAATAACGCGCGCAGTGTAGCGCAGCCGCAGGGAGCCCACAAGCGACGCGCGCTCACATGCGCGAGCGGATGTCCACGCTCAACGGCTCGGCTGTTTCCAGCGTCTTCATAACCGTGCTGAGGTAGACCGATTCCGGATAGTACGCTTTGTATTTCGTGATCTCCGCGCGGTTCAAAACCTTGAACCCGTAACGCTCGAACATTTTTTCGCCGCGCCGGTCTTGGAACGTGGCGATCTGGCCGTAGACATGTTTTTCGCCGCTGCGGTAGAGATAACTCAAGTAGGCGCTCATCAGCGCGCGCGTGGTCGACATTTTGCGCGCGTCCGGCAGGAGGTTGATGTGGAAATGCGGAGTGCGCCGCGGCGCCGCCGGCACTTCCCGCCAGCCGTGGCTGATCATCCAGCGAATGAATCGGCGCGAGCGCGCGTCGTAGCGCGGGTAACGCCAGAGAGCGCGCAAAAACAGCCGGATATTTTGGCGGAACGAATAAAACTGGTTCCAGAGCGGCCGGCGTGAGCCGATCAGGTAGCCGCGAATCTCGCCGTCGATCTCAAGCACGAAGGACGATTCGGGTTCCTTGTCCGTGTAATAGCTGGTCAGAAAATCCGCGAACAATTCGTGGTCCTGATAGACTGGATCGATCGGGTCGCCCAGGAATCCCGTCTGGCAGCAGAGCCGTCGCACCGCGCCGCGATCGGTCGGGCGATAACTGCGAATCGTGAATGCCTTTTCGGATTTCATGAGCGGACCTGTCTGTAGTCTGCGCAAACCTCGCGGTAAATGCAAAACAGTCGATCAAACACCGCCGTCCAGGCATAGTTTTGCGCGGCCGCTCTGGCGGCGATTTTCCCGAGCGGGCGAAGATCTCGCGCGCTGAATTGCTCGATCGCGGCCGCGAGCGCTTCCGGATTATTCTCCGTCGCCCAGCCTTCCTGATCGTGCAGAATGATTCCGTCGAGCCTCGAGCCGCGAATCCCGACGACCGGCGTGCCGCACGCCTGACTCTCGAGCGCCACGAGTCCAAACGTTTCCTGCGTTCCCGGATGCACGAACAAATCCGCAGATCGATAATGGCGGGCGAGCTCGAGCGGATCGGAGCAATACTGAATCCATTTCACGCTTTGCGTTTGCGCTTCGAGCCGACGCAATTGCTCGCGCTCCGGTCCGTCACCAATCACCAGCAACTGAAAGGCGCTGGGCCGGCGCGCGACAAGGAGACGAAACGCTTCGAAAAGCGTCGTCGTATTTTTTTCCGGCGCCAAACGTCCGACGTAAAGAAGAAGAGTTCCTTGCCTTTCAGTCGCTTGGTCGGGACCTGGATGGAAATTCTTCGTGTTCACACCGAGCGGAACCAGCCGCGTATTGCTGACGCCCCACTCTTCAAGCACCTGCTTGAGCGGTTCGGACGGAACAAACGTCGCCTCAAACCGGTTATACATTTTCCGGACGTATCGCCGCGCCGCCGACATCAAGGTTTTCCCCGCGCGACGCCCCAGCAGCTTCGAAGCGCCGCGCAAATACGCTTCCGGAAAATGCGAATGATAAAACGCGACGACCGGGACGCGCGCCGATTTGCCGAACGCGATCGCTTTCCAGCCGACTTGATACGGATCGCTCGATTCGATGATGTCCGGCTTTTCGCGATCGAGGATGTCGCCCACCGTCCGAAGATCGATCAGTGCTCGATATTTCGCTGTCTTGGAAATTAGCGGCGAACGAATGCAGTAAATGCGCGTCCGTGCGTCGCCAGTGCGCTCGGTTTTTTCGCCCGGAACAATCAGCACGTGCTCGTTGTTCGTGTGATCGCGAACGTAGCTCGCCTTCTCGTGAACGTAACGTTTTACGCCTCCGCTGAGTGGCGAGTAAAACTGCGTTAGATCACAAACCTTCAATGGCTCTACTGTAGCCGCTTCGCTGTGCGAAGCGCCAGATTGCGCATCGATTGCCGCGCCGCGCCGCCCACAGGGCGGCGGCTACAAGTCATTTCCCCAGCGCTGAAAGATATTTCTCCGCTTCGAGCGCCGCAGCGCATCCCGAGCCGGCCGCGGTGACGGCCTGTTTGTAAACGCGATCCGCTACGTCGCCCGCGATGAAAACGCCGGGGTGTTTGCTCTCCGCGAGATGTCTTGCGATGAGATAGCCGTCTGGATCGGTTTCGAGTTTTCCTTGAAACGCTTTTGTGTTCGGGTCGTGCCCGATCGCGACGAATACGCACGCGACCGGCAGCTCGCGTTCTTCGTGCGTTTGCACATTGCGCAACAGCACCGCGCTCATTTCACCTTTTTCATCCGGAATGTAGCGCGTCACCACCGTGTTCCAGATCGGCTCGATTTTTTCGCAAGCCAGAACGCGGTCGGCCATGATCTTCGACGCCCGAAGCGTGTCGCGCCGGTGAATCAAAAAAACTTTCGAGGCAAACCGCGTCAGGAAGAGCGCTTCTTCCGCGGCCGAATCGCCGCCGCCGATCACGCACACCGGAACATTCCGGTAAAACGCGCCGTCGCAGGTCGCGCACGAAGTCAGTCCGTGGCCGACCAGTTTTTCTTCGTTCTCTAATCCGAGATAACGGGCCGACGCGCCGCTCGCGATGATCAGCGCCCGCGTTTCCAGCCAGTCGTCGTCCGCCTTGATGCGAATGTGATCGGCGTGTCCTTCGAAATCGGTGACCTCCGAGTAGGCAAAACGCGCGCCGAATTTTTCCGCCTGTTCATGCATGTTGATGATGAGTTGCGGGCCATCGATGCCTTGCGGAAATCCGGGGAAATTTTCGACCATCGTGGTCGTTGAAAGCTGTCCGCCCGGCTGGCGGCCTTCGAGGACGAGCGGATTCAGGTTGGCGCGCGCGGCGTAAATCGCAGCGGTCAATCCCGCGCATCCGCTCCCGACGATGATCACTTTCTCCATCGGGAAAACGTAGCACACAGCGCAACCGCCACCTAAAGTTCCGGCCATGCCCGAATTGGCTGAAGTCGAATATTTTCGTCGGCAATGGGACCCGGGTCTGGGACACAAAACCGTGCGCGTTCAGCTCCACGCCGGGAAACGCGTCTTTCGCGGTTCCAACACCCGCGCGCTTGTGCGTCGGCTGACGGGCTCTCGCTTTCTTCGCTCCGAGTCGTGGGGAAAACAGATGCTCTTCGAGTTTTCGGGCGGTAGTTGGATTGGGATTCACCTCGGAATGACCGGCAAGCTGCGCATCGAACCGCCCGGGTTTCATCCGGAAAAGCACGACCACCTGGTGTTGCGCCAGACGAAACGCGCCCTTGTTTTTCGCGATGCACGGCTCTTTGGTCGCGTCCGATTTCATCACGGCAAATCGCCGCCAGATTGGTGGCGCGCCGGCGGACCGGACATTCATTCCGCCGCGTTCGACCAGAAATTCCTCGATGGATTTCTCAAGCGTCACGCGCGAGCCCCCATCAAATCGGTCTTGCTTCTGCAACGCGGATTCGCCGGCATCGGCAATTGGATGGCGGACGAAATTCTTTGGCGCGCCAAAATTGCGCCGCTGAGAGTCGCGGGAAGTCTGTCGCCGGCGCAACGCGCCCGATTATTTCGCGAGACCCGCTTCGTCGCGATCGAATCGCTCCGCATTATCAGCCCCGCCTTCGCCGATCCGCCGCGCAATTGGTTGATCCATCAGAAGTGGAAACGCAACGGCGTTTGCCCGCGGCATCGCACGCCGTTACGCAAAGCGATGATCGGCGGACGAACCACCGCCTGGTGTCCGCGATGTCAGAAATAAATCGCTTCGTCTCCTAAGCGACGTAAACCGTGATCCGATGAAAGCCGGTCGTGCCTGACTTGAACGGCCGTTCTTCATCCAATTCCTGCACCTCGCCTTCGCCGTCGGTGGCGCGCACGACGAGCGTGTAGTTATTCGGGCCGGGCGGGCGCCAATCGTAACTCCAGAGCGCCCAG
Source organism: Chthoniobacterales bacterium (assembly GCA_035476555.1). Classification (GTDB taxonomy): domain Bacteria; phylum Verrucomicrobiota; class Verrucomicrobiia; order Chthoniobacterales; family UBA10450; genus AV80. The sequence goes on from DATILK010000233.1 coordinate 7,932, forward strand.
GTTAATTTTGTTCCGGGATAATCGAGCTTCGCCTCCTGCCAGCTTGTCCCGTCATCAAAGCTGGCTTCGACGCGCGAGATGCCGCGATCGCCGCCGAACGCAACGCCCCGTACCGGAATCCCATTCGCGGCAACGTCACTGCGGATCGTCGAATAATTATCCGGCTCATCGAAGCGCGACCGTGTCGGCACGATGAAGTCCGGGCCCCAGCCTTGTTTCTCGTAAAACCCGATCGCGCTTTCATCGGCCACTTCGATTCGCGTGATCCATTTCACGTGTTTCTCCCCGAAGTAACCGGGAACGATGACGCGCGCCGGAAATCCGTGGCGGTCCGGCAACGTCTCGCCATTCATCTCGTAAACGACGAGCGTGGTCGGATCCATCGCCTTCTCGAGCGGGAACGTGTCGGTGTAATTATCAACGCCGTGCAGCCGCACTTTTGTCGCGCTCGCGAGCGGCGACGCGGCCGCGAGCAGCACTTTCATCGGCACGCCTTTCCACTTCGCGTTACTCATCAGGCCGGCATCGAGTCCGTTGCTGATGCACATCAAGGTCGTTTCCTGCTCGACGGCGGGCAGCGACTTGAGCCGCTCCAGCTTGTAGCTCTGCCGCGTCTGCACCAGACCGCTGACTTCGAGGCGCCAAAGACGTTCGTTCACTTTCGGATCCACGACGTTTTTGGTTACGCAATAGAAGAGGTCGTTAGGCGTGATGGGTTGAACGATGCGCCCTTTATATTGAGTGCCGTCGTAACTGAAGGTCGCGATCCGGTAGAGGCGTCGCAGTAATTCCGCGCCCCCGCCCGCCGCGAGGATCGCGATTCCGCCAGCGATCAACGCGCGCCGGCCGATCGACGGGCTGAATTCCTGGTCGTTAATCTCGACGCGGGCCCGAGTGAGGAACCGAAAGAGCAGCACGAGCGTCCGCTCAAACACAACGAACGCGATCAACAGGCCGCTAAGCGTGACGGCCGTCGCGCGATTGATCGGCAATCCGTGATAATGCGTGCCGAGGACCGGCCACAAAAAAATTCCAACCGCGAGTAGCGGCAACAAAATAAAAATGGCGCCGGAGATAGCGAAGCGATTTCCGCCGCGTCGCCGCATGACGAGTCCGTAGATAATTCCTCCGAGCCCGCCGACGAGCAGTTGCCCCGCGACAACCGAGCCGACGCCGAGCTGCTTCATATTATTGTAACCGCCAACGCGGCCCATCAACGACAGGAATGCGTCCGCCGGGATGAAGACCGACAATCGATCGCCGAAGATCACGAGCGGCGTGGCCACGCCGAACAGCCACGCCAGGAAGAACATCGTGACCGTCATGAACAGTCCGGCTATCAATCCGGACAAAAATCCCGCGCCGATCGCGCGAAGCCGAGTCATGCCGCGGAGCTTTGCAAACTTACCGCTCGAAAGCGACGCGAAAAAGCGTGGCGATGATCCGCGCGCCGGCCACAAAAGTCCCGCGCAACGTTCCGGAAACTTTCGATTCGCCGCCGGTTCGGCAACGATGATTCACCGGAACTTCAAGAATTCGTAGACGCGCCCGCGCCGCGCGCATCTGCATCTCGAGATTCCAGCCGTAAGTCGTTTCTTTCATTTTGAGTTTTTCGAGCGCGGCGCGGCGGATCGCGCGAAACGGACACATATCGGAATACCTAACGCCGTAAAGCAGGCGAAGAAGCGCGCCGGCAATGCGACCAGCGAACACTTGCTGAGAATTCATACTGCCGCGCTCGCGTTTTCCGCGGGTCCGCGAACCAATCACGAAATCCTGTTCGCCGCGCTGGATTGGTTCCACGAGCTGCGGCATGAACTCCGGGCAATCGCTCCCGTCGCCGTCGAGAAAAACGACGATATCGCATTCGAGTGATAATGCGCGCACGCCGGCGGCGCAGGCGCGGCCATAACCCGGCTTCGGTTCGGAAATGATTTTTGCGCCGGCCGCGCTCGCTTGTTCCGCCGTGCGATCAGTGCTGGCGTTATCCACCACGATGATTTCGCCGGGCAAACCTGTCGTTAGGCAATCGCGCACCACCGCTGCAATCGGCTCTTCTTCGTTCAACGCGGGGATGATTACCGAGACGGAAGTCATTCCAACACGAGCCAGGCGCCAGTGAAATAGATCGCCAGGGCGAACACATCCGCCAGCGCGAGAGTCACCGGACCAGCGGAGATTTTCGGATCGAGCTTGGATCGATGGAGAAGCGACGGAACGCACAACCCGAAGAGGCATGCCGTCACTAGAGACAACGCGATGCTCCCACCGATCACACCCGCGGCGACGAAATTGCGCCGCCACAGCCACACGATAATGGCGACGAGAGTGCCACACGCGAGACCGAGCAGAACAGCCGTCGCCAGCTCTCGGCGAAGCGCATTCCAAAACCAGCTCCAGGTTACCGACGCTGAGCGCAAGGTTTGGATCGTCACGCTCATCGATTGCGCGCTGACGCTTTCGTTCAGCCCGAGCACCATCGTGAGGAAAAACGCGATCACCAATCCGTGAGCGAGCGTGGCTTCGAACGCGCCCGCGAGCAGCGCGCTGATCGTGCCGGCGGCGACGGTGACCAGCAGCCACGGAAAGCGGTATCGGAAAACACGCCAGGGAGACGCGCCCCGAATTTGGGCGAGACGAAACCCGAGCGCTTCGAAAACGTCATCGGGGACGTGCGCGATGCTGCGCCGTTCTTCTTCGCGTTCGCCAGCCTCGAGCATTTCTTCCGCGAACAAACTAACGTCGACCACGCCGATCACGTGCCGCTCGCTATCGACCACGGGAAACGCGAAGAATTTATAGAGCACAAAAAATTCGCACGCTTCCAGGACTGTCGCGGTCGCGGGAATCGCAACCACTTTGCGAACCATGATTTCGTCGAGGCGCGCTTCGAGCGGCGCCGTCAGCAGCCGCCGCGTTGGCAAAACGCCCACCAGTTTCCCGCCCGCGTCCGTTGCAAAAAAGTAGATGACGCGCTCCCCGACGCCTTCTCGCCGGATGCGGTCGAGCGCTTCCGCCACGCTCATCTTCGCGTCGAGCAACGGAAAATCTTTCCGGGCATGCTCGGCGATTGACGAATTGAAATCGGGTAGCTTAACCGGCTCGCTCACCGCGCGACTTTACGCGATGAACGATCCCTTTGCTGCGAAGAATGTTGGCGGCGCGTAACGTAGCGAGCGTCAGAGACGCAGCCGTTATTGTGGACAGTTTACGGTTCGACTGCAGAAAGCTGTTGAGCTATGACGTCCGGATTCGGATTACCGAGCCGGGGACGTCGGTTGCAAACGAACGAACTGTGGTCAACCGCTATCGTGTTTTCGGCGCTATGGACATCGTGCAAGAATAATTGGCCGATCGTCATGCCGGGACGGATTGCGATCGGAATGTCACCCAGGTTTGTCAGCTCCATTGTTAAACACCCGGTGAAGCCGGGATGAACGCCAGTGGCTGTGGCAATCACCAGACCGCGTCGTCCCCACGACGATCTACCGGTTACGTATCCTCCCAAATTGGAGGGCAACCGAATCCACTCCAAAGTTACGCCGAGAACAAAGCTTCGCGGATGCAATATGAAGTCCTCGCCAAATCGCGTGTGCACATAGTGTGCAATTTGACTATCACGACCTTTGGGAAGAAGCGCGGCCTGCAGATTGCCCAGCTTCTTTCGTGACCAGCGATGCTCTGTTGCAAATCGCTGCAACCGCCGCCCTAGCGCGGTTGGTTCGGTGACTTCTAAGACAGGAACATATGTTTGCCGCATTACCAAAAACCAAGTTCCCAGACGCACGTCGATCGAAGCAGCACCATGCTCGATTCTGTCTTCTTTCCGAGCTTTCCGTTTGTCCTTCCGGCGAGATGCTTGGTGCTCTTGGTACTCTATGTTCGGTGGATGCGGAACAATAAAAAATGGATCCTCGGCGAAGCCAGGACTTAACGGGTTGAGGCGCGCTGCAATTTGGCTTCGTCGAAGCATCATGGAAAATGGAGATCAGCTAATTTCTCTAGAACACTTTTCTTCATACTCGAACACCTCAATGTTCTTTAAGACAACCTCGCGCAGGATTTCTCGTCGCCGGCGGTCTGACTCATCTTTGTCGAGCGAGGAAAGCGACGGCAGGGTTTTCCAAAGATTTGAATTACGTTCTACGTCCCACGCAGCATTTAAGATATCGGAGAAATGCGCCGCGTTCGCCGCTGGGACTGCCCATTGAAATGACTCGCTCGCGATGGTCGCCCGTCCGGAATTGGAAAAGCTTCGCAACTCTTGCCAATTTTGCCGGCGACCTAACTGAACGATTTTTTCGATTAGCTTTGGTACGAGATTTATTGCAACCGTATCGACGACATCTCTCCATGGATCGGGAGTAAGCGGAAAGGCGACCAGGCTCGCCGTGCGGCCATATGGCGGCAAACGTCGCATCGTGTCGCGGATGTCGGGTGAAAGGATGTAGTTCCCCTGCTTCCACGCCTCTTCGAAGGATTCTGCTGCCCGGAACAATTGCTGCATCCGCGTCTCCACTAATGGATATCGCGGCGACTGCGGACCAGGAAAATCCGGCGACAGAAAATATGAAAACGCTCGGGCATAAGACTCGCCGAAAAGATAAAGCCCTACGAAATCACAAAACATTTCCTCCAGTTGCCGCAGAAGCCACTGGCAGGCAGCCCGAAAAACTAGCCAATCGCGCTCTAAGCGCGTCCGCGCCTTCCTAATTGAGATACGCCGAAGTTGGTCGGTTTTACCAACGATGTCATTTCTTCGTCGGACCTCGTCGACGACGGCCAGTGCTGCAACATCTTCGAAGTCATCGCGCAGCGACTCACGGTTCCACACCGAATGACCAAGCTCATGTCCTGCAAGGGGT
>DATILK010000234.1:0-10492 GCA_035476555.1 Chthoniobacterales bacterium
CACGCTTGGAAAACAACTGTAGCAGCGGTGCTCTATCGTCACCCTCTGAATGGGTCGACGGAGCGAGGGGACTACAGCTAGCGTGTGAGGCGAACGCGTTCGTTCTTTTGGTCGAGGGTGATGACGAATTGGCCGATAGTCTTCAGGCCGATGTTAGCGATGTCGCCTAAGGCAGGGTAAACGACGATTGCGTCGGGGAATTCGTGGCGGTTTAGTTTGATCAGGTCCTTGAGCTGAACCTGTTTGATTTCCATGTCGCCGGTGGCGCTATGGGCGCGACCGACGACGCGAGGTTCGTTGGCGGAGGTCAGGCCAAGGATGCCATCGACCTTCAAAGGACGCGGTGAGTTCTGGTAGTTCCGCGAGGCGATTGTCGCAAGCGCCAATAACGGTTTGAGAAGTCAGCGCATCGCCATGCAACGTCGCCGCGGATTAGATTTGTCTGCGTTGGAGAGAAGACCGCCGTGTCGTCCCTAAAATTGAGGACGGGACGGACCCCGTCCCTCCAAGCCAAAGGCGCCTCGACACAGCGAGGCGGCTACAGCGCGCATCATTGACTTAGTCTGGCGCGCCGCGTCAGTAGCCACGGTGTTTAGAACGCGACTGAAAAGGGGAGGCGGCCATAGAGCGACGCGCAGGCGATGAGCGAGAATTTCGAGGAGCTGGATTACCGGGAGACGCCGCTGGGAGAGCTGATCCTAAGACGAAGAAGGATGCTCTCGTTAGGCGGGATGGAGATCTATGAAGTGAAACTCGGCGAGGCGTTCCTGATGTCGAGCTTGTTCCACGAAGTGGAAGAAGCGCTGGCGCATCTAGGATTAGGCGAGTTGAAAGGCGAGAGCTGGGATGTCGTCGTAGGCGGACTGGGGCTGGGATATACGGCGGTGGCGGCGCTGGAACATCGTGAAGTAGCGTCGTTACTGGTCGTCGACGCGTTGCTGCCAGTAATCGAATGGCACCAGCGCAGGTTGGTTCCGTTGGGCGAGAAACTCACCAGCGATCCGCGCTGCCGAATGGTCCAGGCCGACTTCTTCGAGCGGGCGCAGTCGAGCGAGGGGTTTGATCCAAAGCAGCCGGGCCGGAAATTTCATGCGGTGCTGCTGGATATCGATCATTCACCACGCAATCTGCTGCATCCGCGCAATGCGGCGTTCTACGAGGCGCAAGGCCTGCGCTCTCTCGCGGGACGACTCTATCCGGGCGGCGTCTTCGCGCTCTGGTCGGATGATCCGCCGGAGGAAGAGTTCCTGGAACTGCTTGGGAACGCGTTCGCGACCGCGCGAGCGCACGTGGTTACGTTTCCAAATCCGCTGACTGAAGCTGATTCGGCCAGCACGGTGTATGTGGCGGGCATGGCGGAGGATTGATCATAATCTGGCGGGCCGCGCGTCTTACCGGAAACAGGAGCACGATCAGGATCATGAGCAGGAATCAATTACGGGCGGTTTTTTCCTTTTCAGGGCGAAGAGGGGTCGCTAGCCTCGCGCCATGAGTGGCGAACTCGACGCGACGATTCGCGATTTTGCCAACGGCCAAAAAGTCTTCAATCGCTACACGCTGATCAAGACGCTGGGCCGCGGCGGCATGGGCGTGGTCTGGCTGGCGCGCGATGAAGAGCTGGAACGCAACGTGGCGCTGAAATTCCTTCCGGAATTGATCGTGCACGATCGCGCAGTGCTCGGCGACATGAAGCGCGAGACGCGCCGCAGCCTCGATCTCACCCACAAGAACATCGTGAGGATTTACGACTTCGTACACAGCGAACAGTCGGGTTGCATTTCGATGGAATACATCGATGGCGACACGCTCTCGAATTTGCGCGCGGACAAGCCGCACAAGGTTTTCGAGCCGCACGAGCTGGCGGAATGGACGAGCCAGCTTTGCGACGCGCTCGATTACGCGCATAACCATGCCCGCATCATTCATCGCGACCTGAAGCCGGCGAACCTGATGGTGAACCAGCGCGGCGATCTCAAGATATCGGACTTCGGAATCTCGCGGAGCTTGAGCGATTCGGTGAGCATGCTCACGATGGAACAGGGCCGGAGCGGCACTCTGGTTTTCATGAGCCCGCAACAGCTCGACGGCGAACGCGGCACTCCGGCGGACGACATCTATTCGTTTGGCGCGACCATGTATGAATTGATCACGAGCAAGCCGCCGTTTTCCTCGGGTAATATCGACCGCCAGATCCGGGAAAAAATTCCCCCATCGATGGCGCAGCGTCGCAAGGATCTCGAGATCGAGGGCGAATTGGTCGACGACGTCTGGGAAAAAGTGATCGCCACGTGTTTGGCGAAGAATCCGGATCGGCGGCCGCAATCTTTCGTCGAGATCGCCCAACAGTTGGGAATCGACTCGCCGAAAACCGTCCGCGCCGCCCGGGCGATCCAGCCGCCGACTACGACGACGGCGAATGTCCCGCCTCCAGTTCCGCCGACGGCGACTTCAACAACGCTCCCGCCGTTGCCAAGACCGGCTGGTCTCAGTGCGGGGAAGCTGGCACTGATCCTCGGAGGCGTCGGGGCGCTCGTTCTATTTGTTCTCGTTGCGATCGGCATTTGGTATTTTGCGTTTCACAAGCCGGCAGTGACAAAGAGTGTTGTCACAACTCAAAAGTCGACGGAACCAGCGACCACAGCGAAGACGAGCGGCATGGCCGACAAGGCCAAAGAGATTTTTCCGCTAAAGCCCGAGCCGAAGAAACAAACGCGTTCCGAATCTTCCGCAATGCCGAAGGAAGCTCCTCCGACCGCGCCGCCTCAACCCGTCGTGCCGGTAAACGATTTCACCGGAGGTTAACCAAACTGTTATGAAACAGATCAAGTCATTGCTGCCAGTTACTGTGTTCTTCGCGCTGGCGATCACTTCGCAAGCGCAGATCGACACGATTGTTCGCGCGTTTGTCGACCAGGCGTCGCGGAATCAGCGCCAGCCACCACAACAACAACCGCGCCGGCAACAACAGCCGAAGCAACAATCCAATGTTCAGCATCAGCCAAAAAAACTATTCGACGGCACCTGGATCGCGACGCAGTCGAAGACGAATCCGGACAACCAGCAGACGGTCAATCGGAGTTTCACGCTGATCATCAAGGACGGGAAAGCGATGAAGACACTGGATGCGGTCAATGTCTCGACGCCCGACAAGCCGTTTTATACTTCGATCTACGAGCTGCAGCGCCGTTGGACCTACAACTCGATCGAATGCACCGAGCAGGGAACGAGCATCACGATTCAATGGAGTCCCGGGCAGTTGTCCGATTGGACGCCGAAGAGCGTGCCGGATTCTGTGGTTCAGGGCTTTGGTTCACCGATGGCCGAGACCGCGGTTTACAAAGTGAATGGCGATCAGCTTACGCGGATCAACGATCCGAATGGGTTGATCTACCAACGGGCAAAATAATTCGCCTGTAGTCCTAAAGCTTGAAGAACTCGAAACGTCCTTCGAAGCCTTTCAGCTCATGGCTTCCTGCCGGCTGCGAAGACATTGTGTCGCCTAACTTTTCCCGGGCAGTGGCACTGGCCAAAAGGTGAATACCTAACGAGCCGGCCAGCTTTTCCATTCGGAAGACGAAGATCACTTCCTTGCCGATAAGACTTTCCTCGCCCATCGAGCGTAGTCCACCGCTCGAAACCAAACCGTAATGCAAGACGAGCCGGAATCGCGGCTCGACTTTCTGCAATTGCTTCAGCTTCGTCAGGCCAGTAGCGATGTTCTCCGCGGTCTTCTCGTCATCGTGCCAGTAGGCGAGAAAACCGTCGCCGAGATACTTGTCGATCTCGCCATGATGCTCTTCGACAATGGTCTTGCACGACGCGACCCACGAGCCAACGAGCAACGCGAGTTTATCGCTCACCATGCTGCGACTGAGTGGCGTGAAATTCTCGATGTCGGCTACCAGCAACCAGACCGGAATGTTCGCGGTCTCGCGGATCGTTTGTTGCGCGATGGTGGTTCGCAATTCGCTCGTGATTTCTTCCGGCTGTCGAAACGTAAACGGCGTGTCGCCGACTGTGATCTGATCGAGATCGCAAAGTCGCACCGGCTGATGAACGCGGCGCTTGTTCAGGAACGTCCCATTGCTACTGCCGAGATCGATGAGCCAGAACTCGCCGACGTTCTGCAGATTGATAATGCAATGACGGCGCGACGCCTTCGGAGAATCCAGGACGACCGAGTTCTTGTCCGAGCGGCCGATCGAGCAATTGCCGCGTAGCGGAAGGCGCTCCCGCCCCGGCGATTCAAGCCAGGCTCCCGCTTCCTCCAAATCCATGGAGGCGTTCTATTCGAAACGGCCCAAAAGAAAAGCCGTTGTTTCTTGGCAACGCCGGCGAGGTCACAGAGGATCGGCGCAAATGCGGCGGGTATCACTCCAATTTGTGCTCACCCTGGTGATGGTTTGGGTTTGTCCCCACACCAAAGCGGAAGAGGAAGAGCGCGAATTGTCGGCCGCCCAAAGGAAAGCAGCCGAAGCGTACAGGGAACGACAAAACAATCCGCCGACGCCGGCCGAAGCAGTGAACGCAATGGTCGCAGCCGAGCGGAAATTTTATCAGACCGGCCAGGAGCAAGGGACGCGCGCTGCGTTTCTAAGCTTCCTGGCGGATAACGGGATTGTGTTTCGTCCCGGTCCGGTAAACGGCAAACAGTCGTGGACGGAACGCGCCGAAAGCGGGCTCGATCTGGTTTGGGAACCAACCTTCGCGGTCATGGCGCGGAGCGCGGATTTTGGATACGACACCGGCCCGGCGAAATGGCGCCCAAATAAGAACGAGAAAAATTTCAGCGGCTACGGGCAATTCGTTTCCATCTGGCGAAGGCAAATGGACGGTTCATGGAAAGTCGAGGTCGATTGCGGCATCGACAACCCAAAGCCGCCGGAGAAAAAAGAGACGTTACGAACCGTTGTGCCGGAACGTAATGCAAAGATCGACGTTGCGACGAGCGGTCCGGCGTTTCGCACCGCCCAAAACGCTTTCGTGTCCCTGGCCAAACTCGATTTCGTCAAAGCCCTCCGCGAATTCGGCAGCGACCAGGTGCGGCTCTACCGCGATGGCGAGCTCCCGGCGATCGGCAAAGACGCCGGAGCAGAATTGCTCGGGCCGGAGCAGGCCGGCGAAACGATGGAAATCATGAGCGGCGCGATGAGCAGCACGGGCGATCTGGCTTATTATTACGGCAAGTATACCGATGGCCGCACCGCCGGCGGCCATTTCCTCCAGATCTGGCAAACAAATAACGCCGGAGCATGGAAGCTCGTGCTCGACTGGCACAAGCTGCGGCCAATTCCGCGGTAAAAAAATCTGAATCTGTTTCGCGCGAGCCGGGCATCTTATTCGGTACACCGCGATGGAAACTCTGATTCAGGACCTTCGCTACGGCGCGCGCCAGTTGCTGAAGCGTCCGGGGTTCACTCTGCTGGCGATCATTTCGATGGCACTCGGCATTGGCGCGAACACCGCGATCTTCAGCCTGGTCGACACCGTCGCTTTCCGTCCCCTTCCCGTGCGTAACGCTTCCGAGCTCCAGGAACTTTACGGTACGCTGCACAACGGCGCCGATTACACGCTCCAATCTTATCTTAACTACAAGGACTACCGCGACCGCAACCAGGTCTTCTCCGGGTTGATCGCCTACCGCCTGGTCGTTGCGAGTCTCAGCCACAATGGAAACAACGAGCGCGTCTGGGGAACCACCGTCTCCGGAAATTACTTCGATGTCCTCGGAGTCCCGCTCGCGCTCGGGCGTGGCTTCCTTCCGGAGGAAGATCAGATTCCAAAATCCCATCCGGTTATCATCCTGAGCCACGGTTGTTGGCAGAAACGCTTTGGAGCCGATCCTGGCATCGTCGGTCGCACTGTCTCGCTGAATAATGTCGTCTTCACCGTCGTGGGCGTCGCACCGAAGGACTTCATCGGAACCGAACTCGCCTACTCGCCGGAATTTTGGGCGCCCCTCATGATGAGTCCGGTCATCGAACCCGGCAGCACATATCTCGACCAACGCGTTGACAATAATCTTTTCGTGATTGGCCGACTCAAACCCGGCGTGACCAAAGCGCAGGCCGAAGCCGCCCTGAAAATCATGACAGAGGAGATGGGCAGGGAACATCCGACGGAAAATGCCGGGCGCGGGATCGAGCTTATTCCGCCGGGCCTCTTCATTCCCAGCATCCGCAATGCGGTCTTCGCCTTTGCCATCGTGCTGACGGTAGTCGGCGCGCTCGTTTTGTTGCTCGCCTGCGTGAACCTGGCCAATCTGCTTCTCGCGCGCGCCACCGAACGCCGCAAGGAAATTGCGATCCGCCTCGCGGTCGGCGCAAGTCGTGGCCGGCTCATCCGGCAGTTGCTGACGGAAAGCGTAATGCTCTCGGTGGCCGGCGGAGCCGCTGGCGTATTACTCGCGACCTGGATCAATCATCTCGTCCGCACGATCAAGCTGCCCACGGATATAGCTCTCATCTTCGATCTTCGCGTCGATTGGCGCGTGCTCTCGTTCGCTCTCGTCCTTTCGCTCATCACCGGACTTGTCTTCAGCCTCATTCCGGCGGTGCAATCATCCAAACCGCAACTCGTCCCGGCATTGAAAGACGAAAGCGCCTTGGCGGGATTTCGCCGGTCTCGATTGCGCAACACCCTGGTCATCGTTCAGGTCGCGCTCTCGCTCGTGCTCCTGATCTGCGCGGGATTGATCGTGCGTAGTCTGCAGGAAGCGCAACGAATGCGGCCCGGATTCAATCCGCAGAACGCCGTCGCACTTTCGTTCGATCTCGGTCTGCAGGGTTACGATGAAACCAAAAACCGCGTCTTCCAAAGACAGGTGCTCGAGCGGGTGCGCGCCCTCCCTGGGATCGAATCGGCGGCGCTTACCGACAACATTCCGCTGAGTCTCAACTACAATAACACCTCAATTTATGTGGAAGGCCAGCCGCCCACTCCGATGAGCAAGCTCCCTCTCGCGATCCCGACGTCCGTCACTCCCGATTATTTCCGGGCGATGGGCATGTCGCTACGCGGCCGCGATTTCACGGACCAGGAAGACAAGAAAGAAAATCGCGTCGCGATCGTGAACGAAACTTTCGCGAGAAAATTCTTCCCGGGTCAGGAAGTGATCGGGAAGCGATTTAATTTTGGCGGGCCGGAAAATCCATTCTGGGAAATCATCGGAGTTTGCGGCGACGGCAAATACAACAGCCTGGGAGAAGATCCTCAGCCGGCGTTTTTCCGGCCTCAGCTTCGCGATTGCAGCCCGGGCATTTCGTTAGTGGCACGGATAAGGGGCGATCCGCAGCCGGCGCTCGCCGCGCTCCAGCGGGAAATACACAGCCTCGACCCGACCCTGCCGCTCTATGACATCAAGACGCTGACGGAACACATGAAAATTCCGCTGTTCCCGGCGCGGATCGCCGCCGGGGCACTAGCAAGTTTCGGCGTGCTGGCGCTCGTCCTGGCGGCGGTGGGAATTTACGGCGTCATGTCGTATGTGGTGGCAGGCCGCACGCGCGAAATCGGTCTGCGGATGGCGCTCGGCGCGCGAACAGGAAATGTGCGTCGCCTGATCTTGCGCCAGGGAATGATGTTGGCGCTCATCGGATCGATGATTGGACTCGGAATCGCGTTTCTCGCGACGCGCTTGCTCAAGAGCGTGCTCTACGGCGTGAGCGCGATTGATCCGACGACATTTGTAGGAGTTACTTTCGTGCTGGGCGCAGTCGCGCTCTTAGCATGTTGGATCCCCGCGCTCCGGGCGAGCCGGGTAGATCCGATGGTGGCTTTGCGCGCGGAATAATCATTTCTTCTCGACCGGCTTGGTAATCAATTCTCCGTGCCAATCCGGATGCGCGATACCGGCGCGATACGCTTCGAGAGCTTCCACCGAAGAGTTCACTCGCAGATTGCTGTAGCTCTGATCGGGGTTTTGCCAGCGCTCGTGCCAGTAAACCGCGGCCTTCACCCGCGGATAACGCGTCCGAAACATCTCCAGCGCTTGCATGATCCACGCGGGCTTGAGCATCCCGCGCGTATCGGGCGAAAAAGGAAAATCGCCCGTGGCCCATTCCGCGATCATCACCGGCTTGTCGGGATCGACACTGCATAATTCCTTGTAGGGCCAGTCGACGAGTGACGGGATGTCCGGATTCGGTTCGTCTTTGAATTGCTGGCCATAAACACTCATCCCGAGCCAGTCGACGTAATCGGAGCCGGGATAATAGGCGGGTGCGAAATTCCAGGTATCAAGCGGGTAGGAATAATTGTTGGTGTGAAACATCCATTTCACGTTCGACGCGCCGCGCCCGCGGACGCGATCCACAACGTGGCGGTACGCTTTCTTGAAATGCTCCGGCCCTTCCCAGACGTCGGGTGCGTCGCCCACCCATTCCTCTCCGCCGTAATACCAGCCCGACCACGGAAACCAATCGCCGTTCATCTCCACGCCGAAAACCACGATCATGGGCTGGCCGAATTCGCGCGCGAAATCGCCCCACTTATCGATGTAAACGTCCCACTTGCCGGCGATGATTTCGTTCAGACTAAACTTGTCCGGCCCGCGGTTCTGCGTGTAAGGCCGGTCCCACGGCGACCAGAAAACCAACGGCAGCGATCCGTGGCGCCAGATGACATTAAGATTCCGAGTCGGGAAACTTTGTTCGCCCCAGTAGCTCGAGGACGCAATGATCGCCTGGTGTTTGCCGACCATGTTTTCAAATTCCTCGATCGTCTCGATGGTCACCTCATCTTCGGCGTCGCCGAAATCCATGAACGCGCCGGTATAGGCGCCGTGGTCCGGAAGGAGAACTTCAACGCGCCCATTTGAATTCGGCCTGTGCACGGACGTTTTTTCCCGACAGCTCGCGAGCGACAGAACAATTCCCAGCGCGCAACAGATCCTGCCAATCATCGCGAAATTTTATGCGCGCACGGGAACGGACGCCGTCCGTTCCAATTTCCCCCAGCCCACCAACGCGCCTTTGATTGCACGCAGGATCGCTTTCCAGATCACGTAGCTGAGCAATGGGCGGTAAATCAATCGCATCGGCAGAATGCGCCAGGCCGTGAGGATTGATTCACGTTCGATAATGCAGGCGAGCGTGGCCAGAAGAACGTCCATGCTCAGAAACACAATCACGAACGGCAGCAGCGCGCTCCACGCGCCGAACGGCAGCGACACGAGCAGAAACAAATCCACGATCGGCGTGATGGCCACGAGGATGATTTGGAAAAACCAAACGCTGGGCAGACTGAACCAGCCCAGCGCGCGATAGTTCCAGTTGAAAACCATGTCGCGATGTTTCCACAAACATTGCAGCGTGCCGTAGGCCCAGCGGAAACGCTGGCGCGCGAGAGTCTTTACCGTTTCCGGCGCTTCCGTCCACGCAATCGCTTCCGGCACGTAGATCATTCGATGGCCACGCTTGTGCAAAGCGAGGGTGAGATCGGTATCTTCCGCGAGCGTTTCCAAACTCAGGCCGCCGGCATCGTCGATCGCGGACTTTCGGATTGCGCTGATCGCGCCCGGGACAACGGTCATACAATTCCAGCGGGTGTAAGCGCGCCGATCGAGATTGAAACCGCAGGTGTATTCGAGCGCCTGGCAGCGCGAGATGAACGTTCGCAGGTTCCCGACCTTCGCGTGACCGGAAACGCCGGCGATAGTCGCGTCGGAAAATGGTTCGACCAAACGTCGGAGCGTGTCGCGCTGACAATGCGTATCGGCATCCAGAAACACGGCAATACCGGATCGCATCGCCGCGAGCCCGCGTTGCAGCGCGCGCGCTTTCCCGCGATTCGGTTGGCGAAGAAGGCGCAACCGCGGATCGGAGGCGGCGATCTTTTCGACCTCGGCGGCCGTCCGATCCTTCGAACCGTCGTCTACCACGATGACTTCCAGCTCGCCCGCGTAATCCGTGTTCAGCAGAGTCCGCAACGTTTCGGCGATTACCTTTTCTTCATTGTAGGCCGCCACGATCACACTGATGGGGCCGGTAAAATCGCGCGACCAGGACCGCCGGAACCGCGCGGCCAGCCAGATCACGATTAATGTCCGCAGAACGACGAGCGCCGTGGCCACGATCATGAATGCCCAGAGAAATTCTTCCGCCGCGTGAAAAATCCGGAACCCGGCCCCAGACACGAAGTGGGTCAGCGTGTGCGGTTTCGCGTCGATTGAAGGCATCAACGAATCGCGCGTCGTGCCGAGCAAAGTGCTGAGCGACACGACGGAATCGCCGCGAGTTTTGAGGTAATCGAGAATTCGTGGAAGGGCTTCGACAGTTTGCTCGCGATCGCCTCCGGCATCATGCAGCAAAATAATGCTGCCGTCGCGACGTTGCTGTTTCACTCGCTGAAGAATGATGTCCGCGCCGGGTCGCGCCCAATCCTGGGGATCGATGTTCTCGAGCACGACGAGGTAACCGAGCTCCTGGGCGAGTTGGAGCGGAGTCAGCTCCGTGATCTTCGACGGGCTGGTATCGGCGGCGTAGGGCGGGCG
>DATILK010000235.1:0-3310 GCA_035476555.1 Chthoniobacterales bacterium
TGCATGTTGAGCGTGAGAAATTTTTCGATCTGCCCGGGATCGACGGAGTGCGTCAGCTCGATCGTTGCTAGGACGCGTTGCACGCCTGGCTCCTTGGCGTCTTCAGAAAGCGTGACGTCCTTCAGGTCCGCGCGAAACGCCGGCGTGCTCGCGTCGTATTCGAGTTTCTCCATCCGGACATGCGACGGGAACAGCTCGCGATCGAAGATGACGCGGAACTGTTTGTCGGCCGGCCAATCCTGCGCCGGCGCGAACGAGAGCTTGCTGTCGCTGATCCATTTCCAGGCGCCGGCGACCGGAGGATCGAGGCGGACATGAGCGAGCATCGGATTTTTCAGATCTTCGAGCCGCGCCGCCGATTCGCTGAACGCAATGTTCAACGGCGGAAATTTTAGATCCTTCTCGAGCGGCGTCACCGGAATCGGCGCGACCGTTGCGTAGACTTTATGCGGCTTCGGGAGCCGTTGATACCATTTCCAGGTCCAGACCGAACCGCTGCCAACGAGCAGCACGCCCAAAACAATGACTGCCGCCAGAACCGGATGGCGTCGCCGGTAGATGTGGGCTCGATTAAAGCCGCGTTGCAGCCAGGCGGGAGGCCGATAGGAAACCTGGCCAAATGCGGTTCGGAAAATTCTTCGGATCCATCGCGCAAGCCACGCGAAGGGGCGAATCAACCACCACCAAAAATTAACCATAAGAAGTGCGTCCTTTTCGGCGCTGACTCAGTGACGGTCCGTCGCACGGCTCTTGCACGGGGTCGCCGGACGCTATCGGGCGGGTCGCAGCCGGGGAAGAACGAAATGCTTTTCGGCTGCCGTGAAGCAACTTAGGTTAGGCCAATGGAAGAAGCCGAAGTCCCACTCGAGCATTTGCACGAAGAAATTCATCATCACGCGGAGCACGGAGGCCCGCCCTGGATTTCCGGGGTGGCCCTGAGCACCGCGATCCTGGCCGTCCTCGCCGCGATTGCCGGTCTGCTTTCCGGTAAACACGCGAACGAAGCGATGATGGCCCAAATCGAATCGTCGGATCAATGGAGCTACTACCAGGCGAAAAGCATCAAGGCTTCGGTCCTCGACGCAAAGATGACTTTGACGGCGGAAGCGACCGAGAAGGACAAGGAAAAAGCTGCGCAATACCAGGAAGAACAGGCCGACATCAGGAAGGAAGCGGAGCACAAAGAGGTCGAAGCCAAATCGAACTTCCACAAACACGAAGTTTTCGCGCGCTCCGTCACGATGTTTCAGATTTCGATCGCGATCGCAGCGATCTCGGCGCTGACGAAACGCCGCCGCTACTGGATCGTCAGCATGATCTTGGGCGGTATCGGCTGCGTCTTTCTCGTGCTCGGCTGGATCGCGCACTGAACCATGCGAGTGCTCGCCATCGATGCATCTCTGCGCAATACCGGCGTGGCGATCATCGACGCGACGAACGGCAAAGCGCGCGCAATTTATTTCGGAGTCATTCACAATCCGAACACGCTTCGATCGTCCTCTTGTCTCGTTGCGATTCGCGATCGGCTGGCGGAATTGATTCATGAACACGAGCCCGATTGCTGCGCGCTCGAATCGGTCATCTATGTGCAGAGTTACAAGACGGCGATCATTCTCGGTGCGGCACGTGGGGCCGCGATCCTGGCGGCGGCCGAGCGCGGACTGCCGGTTTTCGAATATGCGCCGAAACGAATCAAACAGGCGACCGTTGGTCGTGGGACGGCGGACAAGGGCCAGGTAGCGTTCATGATTCGCGCCTTGCTTGGCCTAACGACAACTCCCGGCCCGGACGAGGCCGATGCGCTGGCGATTGGTCTCACTCACCTGCGCGCCCAGGAAGCGGCCCGGCTTGGAGTTCCAACCGGAGCGCAGATATGAAGATTCGCTGGCTGGGTCGCATGGCTTTCCCGGACGCACTGGCGTTGCAGGAAAACCTCGTGGCCGAACGGCGGACGAACCACTCGTTAGGCGACGAGATGCTTTTGCTCGAGCACGATCCGGTTTATACGATCGGCCGGACGCCGGACCAAACCAGTCTGCGCGGCGCCGAGCACCTTCCGTATCCGCTTTTTCCAATTAATCGTGGCGGGCAGGCGACCTATCACGGCCCGGGACAGCTGATGGGTTATCCGATCATCGACCTGCGCAACTGCGGCCAGGATCTGCATCGTTATTTACGCTGGCTGGAAGATTTGCTGGTCGAAACCCTGGCCGAAACCGGGATATCGGCGACGACTCGCGCTGGATTAACCGGTGTCTGGGTTGAGAACCGCAAGATCGCTTCGATTGGGGTCGGCGTCCGCCATTGGATCACGATGCACGGATTCGCGCTCAATGTTTGTGGCGATCTTTCGCCCTTCAACCAGATCGTGCCGTGCGGGATCACAAATGTCGCCATGACTTCGATCGAAAAAGAAACGGGCGCGCCGCAATCTGTCGTGGAAATCGCGATGCGGGTCGAACAAATCGCGGCGAAGCGAATCTCGTCCTTGCGCAACGCAGAAGCCTTCGCCTGATTCTCGCATGGCCATTCCGCTCGAAGACAATGTTTCAGACATCATCGGCAAGGCACAACGCGGCCTCGGCATTTCCGACAGTCAGCTCGCGGAACGAGCCGGAGTCAGCGCGGAAGCTGTGCGGAAACTTCGGAACGGCGATTTGAGTGGGGATGCGATTGACCGCGTCGCACCGATTCTCGGATTGAGTGCGCCGGCATTACGCAAACTGGCGAGCGGCGATTGGAATCCGGAGACGATCGCGGACATCGACGGCCTGGCGATGTTCAACACAACCTATGGCGACATTACGGTGAATGCGTTTCTCGTCTGGGATCCCGCGACGCGTGATGCCGTCGCTTTCGACACGGGCGCCGATTGCAGCGCGATGCTGAAACGAATCGCAGAAGATCATCTGATCGTGCGAATGATTCTTCTTACCCACGCGCACCCCGATCACGTTGCCGATCTGCGCCGGCTCCGCAAAGCGACCGAGGCGCCGGTTTACATTTCGGAGCTCGAGCCTGAGGAAGGCGCAAATCCGATCGCTGAAAGAAAGCAGTTCAAAGTTGGAACGCTCGCGATCGAAGCGCGATTGACCTCGGGCCATTCGCCGGGCGGAATGACTTACGTTGTCACGGGATTGGAACGGCCCATTGCTGTTGTTGGCGATTCCCTCTTTGCCGGATCAATGGGCGGAGGAAATGTTTCCTATCAAGATGCGCTGAAAAACAATCGCGAAAAAATTCTCACGCTTCCGAACGAAACGATCGTTTGTCCCGGACACGGTCCGCTTACAACGGTTGGAAAAGAGAA
>DATILK010000236.1:0-1965 GCA_035476555.1 Chthoniobacterales bacterium
GACGTCAACGTTTCGGTGCGACGGCCGGGAGAGCCGCTCGGCACGCGTTGCGAAATCAAGAACATGAATTCCATCAGCTTTATCGGCGACGCCATCGAACATGAGGCGCGCCGTCAAGTTGATATCCTTGAGGAAGGCGGCGCCATCGAACAGGAAACGCGCCTCTACGATCCCAACAGGAAGCATACGCGACCGATGCGGACAAAGGAGGAAGCGCACGATTATCGCTATTTTCCGGACCCCGATTTGTTGCCGCTGGAGGTCGATGCCGCTTACGTCGAGGCGTTGCGGAAAAATCTGCCCGAGCTGCCCGATGAGACGCGGGTGCGGTTCATGCGCGATTTCTCTTTGTCGACATACGACGCCGGTGTGCTGGTCGCCGAGCGCGAGACGGCTGATTATTTCGAAGCGGTCGCCAAAGGCCGCGACGGCAAGGCGGCGGCGAACTGGGTCATCAATGAGCTGTTCGGCCGCCTCAACAAGGAAGGCCGCGATATCACGGGCTCGCCGGTGTCGGCGGCGCAGTTGGCGGCGATCGTCGGCCTGATCGGCGAGGGCACGATCTCCGGCAAGATCGCAAAGGACCTGTTCGAGATCGTGTGGACGGAAGGCGGCGACCCGCGCGAGTTGGTCGAAGCGCGCGGTATGAAGCAGGTTACGGATCTCGGCGCGATCGAAAAGGTCGTCGACGACATCATCGCGGCCAATCCGGACAAGGTGACGCAGGCGAAAGCCAAGCCGCAACTCGCCGGCTGGT
Organism: Chthoniobacterales bacterium; assembly: GCA_035476555.1. Taxonomy (GTDB): domain Bacteria; phylum Verrucomicrobiota; class Verrucomicrobiia; order Chthoniobacterales; family UBA10450; genus AV80. The sequence goes on from DATILK010000236.1 coordinate 758, forward strand.
TCGTCGGTCAGGTGATGAAGCAATCCGGCGGCAAGGCCAATCCGCAGGCGGTCAACGATCTCCTGAAAGCGAAACTCGGTATCTGAAACCGTCCCGTAACGGGACACGCTCGCAATGCCGGTGACGTTGCGAGCGATCACGCGCATGCATCGATCGCTCATCGCGATCCAGAACGCGTCGTCGCGACGGCAAGCACGCGTCCGAATCGGTGGTCGCGATTCGTCCGAAAAAGTTCGCTTGGGAGCGCGTCGGCGAGGCTCCGGCGCTCTGATGATGAAAATTTTTTTGTTGCCAAACCTTGCGACTCAGAGTCCGTGCACCGGCCGTTTTCACGGCATTGCCGAGTCGCTACGACACTGATGGTGCATTGATCATCCGGTTCGTGAATCCAAAAAGCACTGCAATAAAAGCGATTCATGCAACATTTGCGAACGCCGGCGCGCGTCGTTGCGGCAATTTTTTCATCAGTGCGAGAGCGCGTTGTGAAGTCACCGACATCGGCGCTTCGCGCGCTCTCACATTTCCTCGTCAACACTTCCTTAAGTGGGAAGCTGTTTTTTTGAATGTGTTGGTGTATTCGGGATGAAGTGCATCTCGATTCCCGAGTGCACGCAGCGACTAAGCCATCTCACTTAACATTAGGAGGGCAACATGGCCAAGAAAGCTAAGAAGGCAAAGAAGGCGAAGAGCGCAGTGAAGAAGACTGCGAAGAAGACCCGCAAGGTCGCGAAGAAGAAGAAGTAACTTCGCTTCTTTCAAGAATTGCCGGCGGCTTGATGCCGGCACGTCACACGAGCCCCGGATGAAAGTCTGAAGGCTCTGGTCGACGAAAAGAGGGTGTCGGCGAGACATCAGGTCAAACGGCTGGATCGTATTTTCGGAAGAGCGTTCTTTCAAAAGAGGCCCGCTCTTTCAAAACCGGTCCGGCAGAAGAAACAAGCTTTTCTTCGTTCGGTGCGGGTATCCTTAACTATCCGCAGTTTCACCGGTGCCAAAAGCCCGGAATGAAATCTGGTCCTGACGTGTTCGCCGACGCCCTCGTTCCTTCGGGGCGTACTCATCCCCCGGAACGCCAGCTTTCGCTGGAGCGCTCCGATAGCCGACGCCAAGGCGTCCGGCGCTGAAATCTCCCTGAATTCATATGGATCATTCGCAGGGCCGGGTGGCTTCGCTTCCGCCTGTTGCCACAGGCGCGTCATCGCTCGCGA
>DATILK010000237.1:0-13178 GCA_035476555.1 Chthoniobacterales bacterium
CGCGCGGGAGAGTGCAGTCCATGATGCGCCGCTGCTAGTCGCCTCCGAAATCCGCGAGATCGAAAGCAGCGAAAAAGAACGGCAGGTTTTACTCACGCTCGCGACGAAGATCGAAGAACCGTGGCTGCGCGAGTTGTTCCCAGAATCGTTTCGGGAAGAGACCCGCGTTGAGTTCGATCCTGCGCTGCGGCGAATCGTCGGCCGGCGCATCACGCAATTTCACGATCTCGTCCTGCGCAGTGAGGAATTCCTGGCGAAAAACGAACCGGCCGCCGCCCAGATCCTGGCGCGCGAAGTATTGGCGGGCACTTGTCCGCTCAAACATTGGGACAACGCCGTCGAGCAATGGATCGCGCGGGTGAATTTCATCGCGAAGGAATTTCCGGAACTGGACTTGCAACCGATCGGCGAAGCGGAAAAGCTTTTGCTCCTCGAGCAGGTCTGCCACAGCGCGGCGAGTTACAAGGAGATCAAGGAGCGGGCCGTTATGCCGGTGGTGAAATCGTGGCTGAATCCCGGCCAGCAAAAGGCGCTCGACGATCTGGCGCCGGAACGGATCAAACTGGCGAGCGGTCGCGCGGCGAAAATTACCTATGCGGAGAATGGGGCTCCGACGATTGCCGCGCGGATCCAGGACCTTTACGACACTCCGCACGGTCTCAACGTGGGCCGCGGCCGGATCCCGTTACGCATCCAGGTCCTCGCACCAAACAACCGCCCGATCCAGATCACGAACGACTTGGAGACCTTCTGGCGCGAGGGTTATCCGAAGATCAAAAACGAATTGCAGCGCAAGTATCCGAAGCACCAGTGGCGTTGATCCCTTTTCGTAATCGTGCTCGATTACGAGGGACAGAAAAAGAACGAACAAAACAGAGGCGCAGGCGTCTTATCACTTACGAACTATTTATATGATCAACCCTAATGGTGACGAATACACGGAGGACGATCCGCTGGCTGCCTCGATGAGATCGGGCGAGGAACGCGGATTGGAGGAACAAGGCCGATTCCGGCAGGCAGCTGAGAAGGTCTCGCATTATGCCGGCGACGCGTGGGAGCAAACCAAGGAACGCGCCAGCATCGCGCGCGAGCGCACGGAATTTTTCCTGCGCGAGAATCCGGTGCCGACGGTGATCGGCGCGCTGGCCATCGGTGTAGCCATTGGTCTCGCGATTCGTTTTTCGTCGAGCTCAGCGGAAAAAGAAGTCGAAGCGAAATCGCCGCTCGCCAATGTCGACCTCAGCATTCTGTCGTTGCCATTTCTCTGGCCGCTTTTCAAATCGCTTCGCCGCAAATACGAAGATTCGGCCGACGTGGTGAAGGACGGCGTGGACCGGTTGAAGAAAGTGGACGTCGATCGCTACGTGAAGCCGCTTCGCAAGAAGTGGAAAGCGTGGGCGAATTGAGTCGTAACCGGGATCGATAATCCCGACGGGGCGAGACGCAAAACAGTCGCATTTTGCGAAACGGCGATGCTAATCTCGCCGCGTGTCGCTGAGAGCCGCGTCGATTTGTATCCTCGCTTTGTCGGTTGCGCCGGTGTCGCGCGCAAAGGAGCCGCGCCAGATCCAGGAAACGGCGGGCACTTTTGTCGGCGCGCTCGGCTGTAAATCGTCGAGCTGCCATGGAGGCGCGGGACCGAAGCGCAGCCAGTATTTCACCTGGAGCCAAAAAGATTTTCACACGAAGGCGTTCACGATTCTTCTGGACGCGCGCTCGCAACGGATCGCGGAAAGCCTCGGCGCCGGGCCGGCCGAGAATAGCGCTCGTTGCGCCGTGTGCCATTCGCCGTTCGCTTCGGTTGCGCCGAGTCGGCTCGGACCCGAAGCGCATCCGGACGAAGGCGTCTCGTGCGAGACGTGCCATGGCGCGGCCGGCGGCTGGTTGCGCGGACACACTCGAAAAGATTGGACCTACAGCACACGCGTTGGCGCGGGCATGCGTGATCTGCGCAGTCTGTATGTCCGCGCGACGGCGTGCGCGGCTTGCCATCAATATCTCGAGCCGGCGCTTTTGAAAGCCGGCCATCCCGATTTGTTTTTCGAGCTCGACAGCCAATCGGTCGCGGAGCCGAAACATTGGAAGGACGAAACTGATTCGTGGAGCGGACTGCGCGAATGGCTGACCGGCCAGGCGGTGGCGTTGCGCGAGATGAGTTGGGCCTTGGCGAGCGATCCGCAAAACGACGAATGGTCGATCGCGCGGTGGAACGGGCTCGCCTGGCTCTGCGCGACTGCGACCAACGCGGCCGCAATGTCAGCGCCAATCCTTCCGCCGCCGAGTACACCTGCCCGGTCGGATTTCGCCAATACGCAAACGCAGGCGGACGCGCTGGCGAGACGGGCGGCTGTTTCGAATTGGAGCGAAAGTTCCGCTCGAAATTTGCTAACGGCGCTCGCGTCCTCCGAGAACGAATTCACCGCAAAAGGAACGACGAATCCAATCCTGGGCCAGCGCGCGAAACGCCTGGTTCTCGCACTCGATCGACTGGCGAACGCGCTCAATCAAAATCGTGGCTTCAAGTTGAAGATCGAGGCCGAGCTGAACCAGCTGTTCGAAGACGTGCGCACGCTGGACTCCCTCGATGCCGCGGCATTTGCCACTCATCTCCAGGCGTTTCGTTCCGCGCTCGACAAGGCGGGCTAGCCGCGCATTCCCCCATTGAACCACCGCCGGTTCTCGCGGAAAATAGCCGTCCGCATGGCCGCCTCTGCCACAACTTCGCGCCCGAGCTGGAAACGCAATTCTGTTTTCCAATTCTTCGCGTCGCTTAAGCTCGCCGTGATCCTGCTCGCCGTCCTGATCGTCGGCGCAATCGCCGGCACCCTTTACGAATCGAGCTTCGACGCGAAAGTGGCACGCGCTTACGTTTACGGCGCGCCGTGGTTCAACGCCTGGCTGATTTTTCTCGCCGCGAATCTCACCGTCTCCGCCCTCTCGCGGTGGCCCTGGAGAAAACATCATGTCGCGTTTCTCGTCACCCATCTCGGCATCATCACGCTGCTGACCGGCTCGCTCATCGGCCGCATCTGGGGAGTCGAAGGAACGATCACGCTTTTCAAAGGCGAACCGCCCGCGAACCGGCTGCTCGTCGACGAACATCAGCTCCGCATCCGCGATTCGGACGGAGTTGTGAAAGGTTATTCCGCCGAATTCATTCATCGGCCGCCGACACCACAAAAGCCGCGGGACCTCGGCCTCCTCGCCGGCGGCGGGCGGCTGAGCATTGTCGATTACGCGCCGGCCGTTGAAGGAAAGTTGAATCCGAAACCGTTGCCCGACGACGGCGTTCCCGCTCTGCATTTCACCATCGCCACCGCGATGATGGGCCAGAAGCTCGATAACTGGCTCATGGCCGACGATCGCGAGCATGCCTCGTTCAACATGGGACTCGCCATCGAGTTGAAACGCGGCACAGCAGAAGGTAGGGGCGATTCACCGAATCGCCCGCCCTCCGCGCAAGGCGAAGTCGACATCGAAGAAGCGATCTTCGCTTTTGCCAAGGCGCCGGAAGAACAAATCGCAAAGGTGATCAAGGGCGGAAACACCGGCGCGAAGATTCAGCTTTCGCAGCCCGAGAACGGCAACAAAGGCAGCGTGATCATTTCACTGGCGGAAAAAAAATGGACGTTCGATGTCGCGCAGAATCTCGGGAAGGACGCAGCGATGGAGGGCAGCCCGTTCACGGCGCGGATCGAAAATTACTGGCCGGACTTCCGAATCGATAACGGCAAGCCGACTTCGGTTAGCGAGCAGCCGAACAATCCGGCCGTCGTGGTGATCGTGCGCGGCAAGGCAGTTCCCGTTTCCGCCGCACCCAATCCGCATGGCGACACGCCACCCGGCGCGGCACCGGCGATGCCCGCGGACGGAACTAACGCGCCGAACCACCTCACGCTTTTCATCGCGGACGACGGCGCCGTTTCCTACTCGCTCGAATCGCGGAAGACCGGACGTTCTTCCGGCAAATTGGAATTGAACAAACCGCTCATAACCGGTTGGGCGGACTGGCAGCTGACGGTCGATCGCACGATGCCGCACGCCGAAGAATGGATGGATTTCAATCCGACGACCGCGCCGGCCGCTGGTCCTGAATTACCCGACGGCGTCCGGATTCGCATCGAGCAAGCTGGCAAAACGTCCGAACAATGGGTTCCCGCCGGCTGGCAAATCACGATGCCGACCGGCGCGAACAACCTTCAAGTCGCCTACGGCTGGAAACAGATTTCGCTTCCCGTCGCGCTGGAACTACTCGACTTCGAAGTGCAGCGCAACGAAGGCAGCGATAGCCCCGCCGGATTCAAGAGCACGGTGCGCGTTTCGAATGCCGAAGGGGAATCCGCCACCGGCCAATGCTGGATGAATAATCCGTTCAGTTATCCCGGCGAATGGTGGCGCACCTGGAGCGGCCTCACCTACAAAATGTCGCAGGCCTCCTGGAATCCGGACAACCTCGGCCAAAGCACCATCCAGATTTTGCGTGATCCCGGCTGGCTCTTGAAATGGATCGGTTCGCTCCTCATCGTTTCCGGAATCTTCATGCTCTTTTACGTCAAAAATTTCCGGCGCCCATCGAAAAAAGAATCGCCGCCGCCGCGCCGGAGCGGCGTCACTGAGAAAGAACTGGTTTCAGCCTAACGAGTGAGACGTATGCGGATTTTTTTGTTAGCCCTTGCCTTTCTTTTGTCCGGCTGCGTCTTCGGCAAACATCGCACCGCGCAGAACAACACCGACCCGGCCGGTCCGTGGGGTTATTATAGCGGCAACGTCGACACCCGTTGGGATGCCGACGGTCGGACGATGACTTTGCTCAACGAACTGCGTTACACCGATCCAAAAGGTGTCACTTGGATTGCGCCTGCCGGTTCGGTGATCGACGGCGCGTCGATCCCGCGCCCGCTTTGGTCGTTCATGGGCGGACCGTTCGAGGGAAAATATCGAAACGCTTCCGTGCTTCACGACGTCGCCTACGACCAGAAAAATAAACCGCCGGCTGAAGTGGACCGGATGTTTTACAACGCGATGCGTTGCAGCGGCGTGAGCGCCGTCGAAGCCAAGACGATGTATTACGCGCTGCTCCGCTTCGGCTGGCACTGGAAGTTCGTGACCAAGAAAGCGAAACCGGTCCTGCCCGAGTCGTCGTCGGACCTGCTCAAACATGAGCCGCGCACGACGACTCTCGATCCATCTGAAGTCGACACGATCCAGCAATGGATCCGGCAAAATAATCCGACGCTCGACCAGATCGAATCGCGCGTGGATTCAAAAGGACGTTAGCGCGTCTTGCCCGGGCCCCATAGCGCTTTGCCCGGCTTCGCGCCTGTGTGCTCGCCATCTTTCAGCACTTGCGCGCCGTTCACGAAGACATGTTTCATCCCGACGGCGTATTGATGCGGCTGCTCGAATGTCGCGCGATCACCGACGGTTGCCGCATCGAACACGACGACGTCGGCAAACATTCCTTCCCGCACGAAACCGCGATGATCGAGCCCGAGATTCGTCGCGGGTAGTCCGCTGAGTTTTCGGATCGCCTGCTCGAGTGTCATCACTTTGTCGTCGCGAACATATTTCCCGATGACCCGCGCGAAATTTCCGTACGCGCGCGGATGACAATTCGATTTCATGAAATTCCCTTCCGGCGCCTGCGACGCTTCATCGGAGCCGAATGAAACCCACGGCTTCACGATTTCCTTCTTCACGTTTTCTTCCGACATCAGGAAGTAGATCGTGTCGATCCGCGATTCATCTTCCGCGATCAAATCCATCGCCGTCTCGATCGGATCTTTGCCGCGCATCTTCGCCACTTCGGCGAGCGATTTGCCGGTGAGCGGTTTTAGTTTTTCCGATTTGAATCCGGACAGCAGGATTTTCTCCGGCGAACCGGCCGCGAGATAAAGATTCTCCCATTTGTCGGTGGGCGTCTGGACTTCCATTTTGATTTTCTCGCGCGTCGCCGGATCGCGCAGCCGTTTGAACAACGCGGGATAACCGCCGTCCTCCGTCCAGGGCGGCAGACAAGCATCAAGGCCCGTGCCGGCGGCGGTGTAGGTGTACATGTCAGCCGTGATTTTCAGCCCGGCTTTCTGCGCATCCTCGATCTTCGCCAACATCGCGTCGGCTTTGTTCCAATTCGGCTGGCCCGCGGCTTTGATGTGGTAAATCTCGGCCGGAATGTTCGCTTCCTTGCTGATCCGCAGTAGCTCGTCGATCGCCTGCAGGAGCTGGTTCCCTTCGCTCCGCATGTGTGAGATGTATTTGCCTTTGTATTTCGCGGCGACTTTGCAGAGTTCGATCAGCTCCTCGGTCTTCGCGTAAAACGCCGGTGGATAAATCAACGAGGTGCCGATCCCGAGAGCGCCCGCTTCCATTTCCTGCCTAACGAGTTGTCGCATCTGCTCGAGTTGTGCCGGCGTCGGTTGTTTGTCTTCCAGGCCGATCACGAAATCGCGCACCGTGGTGGCGCCGAGGAACGACGCGACGTTGCAGGAAATCCCGCGCGTTTCGAGATAGCGCAGATATTCGGAGAGGGTGTTCCACTTGATCTCGTATTTGATGTCGCCCTGCTCTTTGACGATCCGCTCTTTCATCCGGTCGTTGAGCGGTCCCATCGAGTTGCCTTCGCCCATGATCTCGGTCGTCACGCCTTCGCGGATTTCGCTCTGGGAACGGCCGTCCTCGATCAACGATTCAGTCGACCACGACAGCATGTTGATGAAGCCTGGCGCAACCGCGAGGCCTTTCGCGTCGATCACCGTCTTCGCTTGCTCTGCGGAAAAATTCCCGAGTGCGGCGATGCGGTCGCCGCGAATCGCCACATCGGTCACCCGCGGCTTCTCGCCGGTGCCGTCGTAGACCGTGCCGCCTTTGATAATGACATCGAATTTTTCCGCCGGCGATTCCGCGGCATTGGCCAGCGGCGAGAGCGCGAGAGAAATCAGGAGCGCGAAGACGATGCGATCATTCATAACTGATCTCTTTTATCTCAAGCGTCTCTTCGCCCGAAGGAAATTTGAAACGATTTCAGGAAATGACCGTTGGCAATGAAGACTTCAAGGAACGGCGGTTTACAAACCGCCGAGAAAAAGACGGCGGTCCGAAGAGCGCCTTTTCTTGGTTTTGAAGTTCACTACTTCGGCGACGGACTCGGCGACGCAATCGGAAACGCGAATGTCGAAGTGGGAGACGGGCCCGGAGTTGCCGGAGTCGCCGAAGGCGAAGCGGAGGGCGTGGGACTCGGCGTCGGCGTAGGAGTCGGGCTCGGCAACGGCGGAATAATATTTTCCCAATGATGCAGCGGCACACTCGCGCCGCCGATTTCGTTCACCAACGCTTCGGTCCGCGCCTGGAGTTTCTCGAGATCAGGCGGGCCGAACGGCGGGTCGGCCGTTCCAGGAAAAACCAGATACGTCACCTTCAAATCGCTGACAGGCCGGTTGTAGGCGGTCGCCGCTGCATTGATTTCCTTCGCAATGCGCAACGACGCTTCGCCGGCTTTATCGCTCGGTCCGATGTCGCCGACGATCGCCGGAAAAATCCGATCGCCAAAAATCACGAGCGCGTAATCGCCGACTTTCCCGCCATCGGCGCGACCCAAACCGGAGGGCAACACGATGTATGGATCCGTCGCGCCGATCAAAAAGCTGTACTTCTTCAGCGTCTCGATCTCGTCGCGGACTGCCGCGATCCCTGCTTTCAGTTCCTTCTTCCGATCTGCCGACGTCGTCTTCGCCGCCAATTCCGTTTCGTAGCGCTTCAATCTTTCCTCCGCCGGCGCGATGTATGGGTTCGGGATCTGACTTTTCTTCGGCCAGCGAAAACTGGTGACCGGTTTGAAGTTCGCCGACATCCCGGAACCGGCCGGCAATCGATCGGAATCGGAACCATCGGCATCGACGTCCATGTCGGCCTGCAACAGCATCGCGCGCCGTTTCGTTTCCGCATGGCGCAACTGGAGCACCGTCTGCGTATCGTAAAAGTTGTGGCGAGAGAGAAGTTGATCGAGCCGCACCAGGTTTTCTTTCAGGTTTCGCAGCTTCGTGTCGTAAATCTCCTTGAAAAACGGCGAGACGGAATCCGGCGTGATCATCGCAGCGAGGCCGGGAAGAAGTCGCGGCAAATCCGGGCTCACTTTCGCCAGGTCTTCGATGGATGCGTTTGGCGCCGGCATGCGGACATGCATTTTCAATTCGAGAAGGTAACTCTGCGGGTCCACGCGCTCGTCGGAAGCGGCGCCGCCGGGCGTCGGCTCGACCGCGGCGTGCACGGTGATTCCGCTAAACAACCGCGCGGTATCGAGCTTGCCGGTGATGACTGGAATTTTCGGCGAAGGCGCCGGCGTCGGCGTTTTCTCCGGGATCTCGACTTCGATCGGAGTCGTCGGCTCGACCTGGGTTCGGTGCCATCGCTCGAGCGAAATCCAGCGCAGCACGATCGCGGTCTGGGCCGCAGCAAACAAGACGAGGATGAAAAATCCGAGCGTCCTGATCCGAACTTTTCGCACGCCGGTCCGCTATTTCTTGATCCAGGCGACGATCGCCACGACGACGCCGATCGCGCTCAGAATCGCCATCAACCCCGCCGGCATCATTTTACCCGTCTTCATGAAAGCTGGAATGAATCGACCCGCGAGCGCGATGGAAACAACGCCCGCGATGATGAGGCCGACCGCCACGTTGGTCGGCAACAAAAAGGCCGCAACGATGAGCGCAATGCCCGAGATCGCGCCGGCGACGATCGACGCTGTGCTCCCGGCCTTCACGTACCCGATCACGCCGCCGACAATCGTGAGCAACCCGAAGATGATGAAATAGATCTTGGCCGGGCCAATCATCCTGCATTGGTAAACCGCGCCGCTGCCTGTGTCTAGCGGTCCCGGCCCGACGGTGTTCGGCGCGCCGTCAACCTAATTGTAAGGCGACCAGAAAGTATTGTCCGTCACGTCGGACAGAGCAGCCTTGGATGCGGCCGGAACCGAAGGAAGCGAATCGACGGTCTGCGGACCATAGGAATTGCCCAAGATATCGACCCCCGTCACGTAGAGGTTCGTTCCCTTCTTCAAATAATTCGTCCAATCCGCGACCGCAACCGGCGTGCCGGTGGTTTTATTATTTTCGATCGCGTACTGATCGACTGCCGAATCGATCAAACGCAGGTCATTGATGATCCGGCTGGCCTGGGAGCGTTTCCGGGCCCGGAGGAATCCCGGCACGGCGAGCGCGGCGAGCAACGCGATAATGGAAACAACAATCATGATCTCAACGAGCGTGAAGCCCGCATTCGATTTTGCCAAAGCTGGTTTTTTCATGGCCTTTGTTTGAGCAACGGAAAGACCATGCCCGAGCCGCAGACGCCGGGTCTTTTTGTAAGGCGTCGCCCTACAATGTTCGGCGAGAAATCCTCAGGCCGTGGCGGCGCCGTGCGCGTCTTCCCAGCGTGTCGCGGCGCGGCGCAGCTCAAGCGCGGTAGTCAGCCCAAGCTTTTCTTTCGCGCGCGCGCAATAAGCCTGCACGGTCTTGAAATTGATATGCAGCACGCGCGCTATCTCCGAGGTGCTCTCGCCCCGTCCCAGCAGCCGGAAGATTTCCAGCTCGCGATCGCTCAACAATTCGACGCGCTCGGCGCTGGCGGAATCGCGCTGCCGCTGTCCGGCCACCAGACTTGCCATCCGCGCGACGACGTTATCGCTCAGATAAACGCCGCCTTCGAGCACCCGGCGGATGGCCGTGAGCACATTGCCGGTCGTCTCGCGTTTCATGACATAGCCGCGGGCGCCAGCTCGCAAGGCGCGTTCGGCATACAGTATCTCGTCGTGCATCGAGACGACGATCACCGCCACGCCGGGCTGTTGGATCTTGAGGTCTTTGATCAATTCCAATCCGGACGTGCTCTTCAGCGAAATATCGACTAGCGCAATATGGGGTCGGCTCCCTGCGATCGCCGGCAACGCGGAGACCGCGTCTTCCGCAACACCACAAACTTCGAGATCGCTCTGCTGATTGATCAGCGTGCTCAAGCCATCCCGCACCAAAGGATGATCATCGACGACAAACACGCGACTCTTGCGCGCCAGAAAATCGGCTTTCATTGCGTTCATGGCTTGCCGTGTCGCGGGTCCGCTGCGGCGAGAACACAGGACACAATCGTGCCCGCCGGATTGCGCTTCGACACGCTGAAAGTCGCGCCGATCAGGCCCGCACCGTGGCGCATCATTTTCAGACCGAGCCCGTCGCCTTGGGTCGAACTTGCCAGTCCAATCCCGTCGTCAAAAATGTTGAGCTGGATTTCTCCGTCGACGGTGTCGAGTTCAATTACGATCCGGGAAGCACGCGCATGTTTCACCGCGTTGGTGACCGCTTCCTGCGCGATGCGGTAGAATTGGGTCAACACCGTGGCATCGCACGATTCCATTTCGCTCTCTTCGTTTTGGTGAAATTCACAATTGATCCCGGCCCGCTCTTGCGTGCTATGCGCCAGCTCCTCCAGCGCCACCGCTAGTCCTCCCTGTTCGAGATCGGGAGAGAATAATCCACGCGCGAGGCTACGCGTCAGATCGATCCCTTCCTCGATCAATCCGACGAGCTTGCCCGCCTCGGCCGCGTCCTCTGAAAGTTTCGTCGCCAGCTTCGCGCGCAAAACCTGGGCAGTGAGCGCTGTCCCGGTGAGATGCTGGCAGAGACTGTCGTGAAGATCGTGACCGAGCCGGCGGCGTTCGCGTTCCGTCACTTCAGCCATTTCCTTTTCGAGCCGCATTCGTTCCAGAATCTCCTCCTGGAGATCCGCGGTCCGGAGGCGGACCCGTTCGTCCATCTGCCTGAGGGAAGCGCGCCACCGCGCGAGCAGCCAGACGAAAATCGCGTAGGAGCTCAGGCCGACGAATTCATTCCAGTAACGCACCTCCGGAATGCCGGAAGCGACATCGCTCAGAATGGAAATGCCGACGCTTAGTCCAGAGAGAAACATTCCAAAACTGCGGCCGACGAACCATGTCCCCAGGGTGATAGGGATCAGATAGAAGATCATCATCGACCGCTCGTAACCGGTCCAGTAATCGACCAGCCCCACTGCGCAGATCCAGATCAGGGAAAGAACAGCCACGCTGACGCGGGAAGCGTTTTCGAAGGCGATACTCGCCGGCAGGACCGTGCGGCCGATCCAGTTGTCGGTTGATTTCTTCCACGCACGAACAGTTGGAGGTGGCGCAAACGTGTCGGAAACCAGGGTGTCCATTATGCTGCTAACCAGAGCGATTCCCGTGCTAAGCCGTCTTGGGGGACCGGCGGCTTTACATCGCGCTTGCGCCGCACTGCCGGAAGCGCCAGACTCGCGCCCAATGAGCGTGCGCGTCAGCAACGGCAAAGCAGCGGCTTGGGGCGTGGTCGCCGCGGGAAATATCGCCGCGGTTCTTTTGGCGGTCATTCTTTCCGCGATTCCGCAGCTCCACGAACGGATTCATACGGCTACGGGCGGGCCGAACCATGAATGCGCCGTCACCCTGCTCACCGCCGGCAATTACCAACACACGCCGACCGTTTCGATTTCGCTCGCCCCGCCGAGCCCTCCCGCGACGGTTGCCCACGCTTTCGCCAGCTTCCAATTCGTCAGCGCGCGTCTCGAGTTTTCTCTTCTCGAGCACGCGCCGCCGGCGGTTTCCTGACCATTGGTTAACTCCCGCAAGCGCGGGAGCCGCGACCCTGCGCGCGTTCCGCGGGCCGCTGATCCAATGTGCGCCGAACGCTCGCAGTCGATCCAGTAATTCCCGGCGCGTTGCCGGGCCCAGTCAGGAAACTAATGAAAAAATTTGTTTACGTGGCGTTCGCCGTTTGCGCGGCGGCGCGCCTCTTCGCTCAAACAGCGGAGCCACCAGCGACGTCTCCGCCGGCCACGAGCGCCGAAGTCCAGGCGCTTCGTGAGGAAGTCCGCTCGCTCAAGGAACTCGTCCAAACATTGCAGCAACAGGTGAAGGCGCAGCCGGCCGCGACGGAAAATACCAATCCAAATCAACCTACGCTCCCCGAAAATCCGGAGACGCCGACCGCCCAAAATTCTGCTTCGCCCGCGCCTTCGCCGAATGCTAGCGCGGGCGCACCGCCGTTGTTTCCAACCACCGATACCGCGGTGGTTGCTTCCTCCGGCCCGGTGAATGCCAATGGCACGACAACATTCCCGACCTCCGATGAATCGGTCACAACGACACCGCCCACGACGACAACGACCGACTCGAGTTCATCGTCGTTGACCCAACCGATCCCGATCATCAGCGGCGGCAACAACAAGAATTACATGAACATCTCGTTCGATTCGGTCTTCGCCGGGGCGGCATCGAGCGAGCGCCATCTCGATCGCCTTGAAGTGGGAGATCACGATCCACAGCAGCGCGGCTTCAACGCGCGTAACGCTGAAATCGCCTTGGACGGCGCGGTCGATCCTTATTTCCAAGGATTCGCCAACATCGTGCTCAAGCTCGACAACAACAACGAAACCGAGATCGAGCTCGAAGAAGCGTTCTTGCAAACGATGAGTTTGCCTTTCGGCTTGCAGGTCAAAGGTGGACAATTCTTCGACGCCTTCGGCCGGATCAACGCAACTCACCCTCATACCTGGGAATTTGCCGACTCACCGCTCGTGAACGGGCGCCTGCTCGGCCCCGATGGTTTGCGTGGCGTCGGCGCGCAACTGTCGTGGACAATTCCCGTTCCCTGGTATGCGCAATTCATCTTCGCCGTCCAAAACGGACGCGGCGGCACTGCCTACTCGTTCCGCAATCCTGGCGACGGCGGCGTGTTTTTCGATCGGATGACCATCGACCGCGATGCCAGCGCGCTTCACGACATGCTTTATGTGCCGCGGCTCGAGACGTCGTTCAATCCGAGCGATACCCAGACAGTTCTGCTCGGCGCATCCGGCGCGTTCGGGATGAACGACACGGGCGCCGACAATCACACCCAGATTTACGGCGCGGACTTTCTCTATAAATGGAAAAGCTCGCGCGCCGAAGGCGGTTTCCCTTTCGTGAAATGGCAGACCGAAGTGCTGTATCGGCGCTTCGAAGCCGGCCGCGGTCTCGATAATTTGTTCCCGGTCGAGGAAACATTCCGCGACTGGGGTTTGTACTCCCAGGTGTTGTGGGGATTCAAGAAAGGCTGGGTCTCCGGGATCCGCGGCGATTATCTTCACATGCA
>DATILK010000238.1:0-4946 GCA_035476555.1 Chthoniobacterales bacterium
CGCGATCGTATCGCCCAGCGCGGTCACTGCGAGCACGCGGCCGCCGCTCGTCACGATCCCGCCATTCTGTTGCCGTGTGCCGGCGTGGAAAATTTGCACGTCCTCGGAGGCAGCACGGTCCAGGCCGGAAATCGGTTTGCCAACGTCATACTTTTCGGGGTAACCGCCGGACGCCATCACGACAGTCACGGCCGGTCGCGGATCCCACTCGATCTTCGCGTCGTCGAGTTGGCCATCGATGGTCGCTTCCAACAGCGGCAGCAGATCCGATTTCAACCGCGGCAAAATCGCCTGCGTCTCCGGATCGCCGAACCGGCAATTGAATTCGAGCACCCGCGGCCCGTCGGCCGTCATCATCAATCCCGGGAAAAGCAGACCGCGAAACGTCACGTTCGTTTCCCGCAAACCATCGAGTAACGGACGCATCACTTCGCCTTCGAAGCGCGATTGCATTTCCGCATCGAAGTTGTTTGCCGGACTGAACGCGCCCATGCCGCCGGTGTTCGGCCCGGCGTCGCCGTCGAATGCGCGTTTGTGGTCCCGCGCACTCGCCAGCATCCGAAAATTCTTCCCGTCCACCAGCGCATGCAACGAACACTCGGTGCCGGCCAGGCATTCCTCGATCAACAAGCGCCGCCCCGCGTCGCCGAAGCGTCCCTCACTCATCATCGCCGCCACCGCGGCCTCGGCTTCGTCTACATTTTTCGCGACGATCACTCCTTTTCCCAGCGCCAGTCCGTCCGCCTTAATCACGATCGGAAAATGTGACTCGTGCAAAAACGCCAGAGCCGCTTCCTGTTTTTCAAAGATCGCCGTGCGCGCCGTCGGAACGTGCTTCGCTCGCATTAGTTCTTTTGCGAATATTTTCGAGGACTCCAATCGCGCCGCTAATTTCGTCGGCCCGAAAATTCGCAGACCTTCGGTGTCGAAATGATCGACGATTCCAGCCGCGAGCGGATCGTCAGGGCCGACAACCGTCAACTCGATCCGATTTTCTTTCGCGAAACGCGCCATCGCCGGCACATCGCCCGCCTTTATCGCGACGTTCTCGCCGAGCTGTTCGGTGCCGGCATTCCCCGGCGCGCAGAAAATCCGATCGACGCCCGGCGATTGCCGCAGTTTCCAAACCAGCGCGTGTTCGCGGCCACCGCTGCCGACGACGAGAATTTTCACGGGACCGCAGCGTCCTTGGGAAACGAGGCGAGTGCAAGTTGCTCGCGCGCCGAAATCGCGATTGCTTCTCGACCAATGACTCGCGTGTTTCTTCTTTCGCCCGCCTACGCCGGCGGCCGGCGCGCCCAAATGATCATGAGCGAGCGCGCCCAGTTCGATCTTGCCCGGCGATTGCGCAGCGAAAAACCTCCGACGCTCGGCGAAGTCTTTGCCTTTCTGAGCGGGCTCTACTTTCGAGGAAAACTCGCCTACGCGAATGCGTTTGCGCCGTCGCGTCGCCGGCGGTCGTCGGTCCTCGTCATTACGCCAACGCGCGGCCTCGTTCCCGCAGCGAGCCCGATCGTTCTCGCGGATCTCCGCGAATTCGCCGAGGTC
Source organism: Chthoniobacterales bacterium (assembly GCA_035476555.1). GTDB lineage: Bacteria > Verrucomicrobiota > Verrucomicrobiia > Chthoniobacterales > UBA10450 > AV80. The sequence goes on from DATILK010000238.1 coordinate 1,549, forward strand.
GACATTGACGAAAACGATCCGCGTTATCGCGCGCCGCTCGAGCGCGACGTGCAACGGCTCGCAAAAAAATTACCGCCCGACGCCGAGATCGTTCTCCTCGGCAGCATCGCCAGCGCAAAATACGTCGACGTCCTTCTCCAGCATTTCGGCAAGCGACTCTGTTTCCCCGCCGATTTCGTCGGTCGCGGCGACATGAGCCGCGGCGGATTGCTGCTCCGCTGCGCCGTCGATCGTTGCGAGCTCAATTACATTGCCGTTGCCGGCGCCGTCCGAAGAGGAAAACGCCCGCCGAAGCTCGAGCCCCGAAGGTACACGAAATAATGGCGCTCCAAATCAAACCGCCACTTGCACCAATGGAAGCCCGCTCCGTCGACGAAATTCCTGTCGGCGACGAATGGCAATACGAGTCGAAGTGGGATGGCTTTCGTTGCATCGCTTTTCGGGACGGCGACAAAATTTTTCTGCAATCGAAGGCCGGCCAGCCGCTCGCGCGTTATTTTCCCGATGTCCTCGAAGCGCTTCGACGGCTGCCAGCAAAACGTTTCGTGCTCGATGGCGAGCTCGCCATTCCCTTTAACGGCGCGCTTTCTTTCGATGAATTGCAATTGCGCCTGCACCCGGCGGCCAGCCGCGTTCAGAAACTCGCGGCCGCGCATCCGGCGCTCTTCATCGTCTTCGACCTGCTCGCAGATTCGGCTGGCAGATCACTTCTCGCCCGACCGCTGCGCGAACGCCGGAAACAGCTCGAACCATTCGCGCGCGCGAATTTCAAAACGAAAACCGCCGTCCGATTGTCGCCCGCGACGACTGATCTAAAGCAGGCAAAGAAATGGTTCGATAAAACCGGCGGCGATCTCGATGGCGTAATTGCGAAGTTGATCGACACGCCCTACGCCTCCGGTGAACGAACGGCGGTGATGAAAATAAAACAAATCCGCACTGCGGATTGCGTCGTCGGCGGTTTTCGTTACGCGACCGGCGCCCGCGTTATTGGGTCGTTGCTCCTTGGCCTTTACGATGACGATGGTTTGCTTCATCACGTCGGTTTCACGTCGGCGTTCAAGGCGAGCGAACGCCCGGCGCTGACGAAGAAATTCGAGAAGCTTCGGAAAGCTCCAGGCTTTACCGGTAACGCGCCGGGCGGTCCGAGCCGGTGGAGCACAGAGCGAACGGGCGAATGGGAACCGGTCGATCCCAAGATCGTCGTCGAAGTGACCTACGACCATTTCACCGGAGGACGTTTCCGGCACGGAACGAAAATCGTTCGTTACCGTCCCGACAAAGCGCCGCGCCAATGCACAATGGATCAGGTCGAGCATCGCGAAGGCAAATCGCTGGCTCTGCTCTGACGTTACTTCTCCGCGTTCAGCTCGAAATCGATTTTTACCTCGTAGTAGCTTTTCTGCGCCAACCCGTCCGGCAATGCGTCGACCTGCGTCACCCGTTGCGCGATGGCGGTGACCGATTCATCCATCACCACATTTCCTGACGGCTTCACGATCGCGAACTTCGATACCCGGCCATCTTTCTCGATCCGGATTTTCACAATCGTCGACATCTTCGCGCCGGTGGCGACGATGCTCTTTGGCTGCTCCCACGCTTTGTGAAAGCGATCGTGAAGCATCGTTCCGTACCAGGCGAACTCAGACGGCTGCGTAGTCCCGCTACCCGAACCTTTGCTGGATTTGTCCGGCTTATCGGAATTTTGAGTCGCCGACGTGCTCGAATCCTTCTTCTCCGGCGCGGATTTCTTTTCGTCCTTTTTCTCTGAAGGCTTGGGCGTCGGTTTCGGTTCGTCGCTTTTCTTTGGCGTAGCCTTCTGAGTCGGTTTCGGCGTTGGCTTGGGAGATTCTTTCGGCGTCGATGACGGCGACGGGCTTGGTTTCGGTCGAGCCGTTGGTGTCGGCGTGGGTGAAGGCAACTGAATTTCGCTTTTCGCGATTGCGAGGCTCGGCGCAGGTTCCGGTTTCTCGCGCTCGGCTGGAGTGGGTGACGGCGCCGGCGTCCTCCGCGGTTCCGCGGCGGCCGACGCTTCGCTATTCATCCAAACGACGGTCTCCAGATTCGGCGGCGCAGGATCGCGACTGCCACGCGCGAGGGCGAGGAGAATGGCGAGATGGGCGACAGCGATCAGCGCAACGTTCCGCCAGAAGCGCGCGTCTCGTGGCATCACGGTTTCGTTTCCGCCTTCGTGGCGATGCCGACCTTGGTGATCTGGGCGCGCTGGAGCGCGTCCATCAGCGAAATCAGTTTCTGCACCGGCAAATCGCGATCGGGCCGGATAACGATCGCCACCTCGGGATTGGCGCGTTTCAATTCAGTCAATCGTGCGACCAACTCGGCGGCGGCCACGGTTTTGTCGTTGAGTTTGATCGCCTCACGGCGGTCGATTGAAATCGTCTGGACCTGCCCGGCTTTCACGGGCGCGTTCGCCGCGCCGCTCGATGGAATGATCAGGTTCACGCTGTTCTCGAGCAGCGGCGTTGTGATCATGAAAATGATCAGCAAGACGAAGGCGAGATCGAGCAACGGCGTGATGTTGATCTCGGACAGCGTCGAAAGATAGTGCCGCTGGGAATAGCGTCTCATCGTCGGAACTCCGTCTCGCGCACGGAATGGTCCACGTATTTGTGCTCGAACTCCGACGCGAGCTCGGCCGCGAAGTTATCCATCTCCACGATGATGCCGCGGATGCTCGTGACCAAAAAGTTGTAGCCGAACATCGCGGGGATCGCGACGCAGAGCGCGGTTACCGTCGTGATGAGCGCGCCGGAAATGCCGGGCGCCATCGTCGTTAAATTTGGCGACCCGGCGACCGCGACATCCGTGAACGTGTCCATCACGCCCCAGACGGTGCCGAGCAATCCGAGAAAAGGCGCGCCGCTCACCGCCGTCGCGAGAAGAATCATCTGCGACTCCAGGCCAAGCGCGGTCTCGCCGACGGTGCGTTCCATGGCGGCGTTGACGGCGTGCATTTGCGCGGGCGCAATTTTTTCTGCAACTCCGAGGCGCGCTTTGAAGGTTTCGTCCACTTCCGCCGAGCCGAGGAGTTGAAACGTCATCTCTTCGCAGCCGGCGCGGTAAACATTGAAGAGAGGCGCGCCCGGAAAGTTCGCGCGGTTCTCGAATAGCCGCAGCGGCTGGCGATCTTTCCGAAACGCCGCCCGGAAACGGGCCGTCTGTTTTCGCGCGAACTGGATCACGCGCAGCTTCGTGATCATGATCGACCAGCTGAAGATGGAGACGATCGCGAGAAGCGCGAGGACGATCTTGCCGGCGATGGTCGAGTGTTCGAACGCGAAGGTAAGACCGCCGGTCGCCAGGATGATCGGAAGTAGCATGTGCGCCAACTCGCCGGATTAATACCGGAGTTTTGCCGAAAGCGAAAGGTGGATCGC
>DATILK010000239.1:0-1545 GCA_035476555.1 Chthoniobacterales bacterium
TACTTAGAGCTTTCGCATCGGGGTTCCCTCGATTCGGTTTCATTTACTTCTAAGCAACGCTTGTCATCCCGAGCGCAAGCGAGGGACCTCGCCGTCTATCGCGGCTCGGGATGACGGCGCGCTCGATCACTAGCTATGCAGCCGTCTCCACTATCTATCGCTCCGTTAATTTCTCTCGCAACATGTCGAACGCACGCTGCGCTACCAGCTGTTTGAAGGTTTCGCGATCGCTTGGGAAAAAGAACTTCTCCCATCGCGCGGGCTGATTTTCTGAACTTAATCCTAAGAACGCGGTGCCGACCGGTTTCTCTTCGCTACCGCCGCCTGGTCCCGCGACTCCTGTTGTCGCGATTCCGTGCGTCACACCGGTTCGCGTGCGCAAGCCTTCCGCCATCTCGGTCGCGACCTGCTCGCTTACGGCGCCGAATCTCTCGATCGATTCGCGCGAGACACCAAGGGCGCGGATTTTTTCTTCATTGGAATAGGTAACGTAGCCGGCAATAAATACTTTCGAGGCCCCCGGGACATTGGTGATTTGATCTGCCAGAAAACCGCCGGTGCATGACTCGGCCAGCGCCAGGGTTTGCTCCCGCTCCGAGAGCAAGCGGACAAGAACGGCTGCCAGAGTCTCATCGCTCGCGGTGAAGATCGCGTTGCCCAGTTTTTTGCGAATAATTTCCTCCGCCTGCGCGACCACTTCGGCGCTACCGATAACGCGCACGTCAACCTCACCGGGACGCGCGCAATAGCCGAGCTCAATTTCGGGGACGGCGGCAATGAGGCCGCCAATCTTCTTCTCAATGATCGACTCACCCATGTTCGCAACGCGAAAAATTCGCATCGCCACTTTCTCCAATTCGGCCATGATCCGGCGCAAAATGGGCGCGACGAAATCGCTGAACAGTGGTTGCAATTCCCGCGGCGGCCCCGGCAGCAAAAAAAGGTGCGGCGATGGAACGGCCGGATTGATATTCGCCGGCAAATACAGGCCGGGCGCGGTCCCATTCTCGTTAGGTAAGACTTTCGCTCCTTCTGGAACCAGTGCTTGCCGCCAAATCCGTTCCGTTGTTGGGATTCGGCGCGCAGCGAGTCGGCTGCGAATTGCCTCGTGAACCGTTGCATCCTCGATCAACGGTAACTTCAAGTGGCCGGCTACCAGTTCGCGGGTGATGTCGTCACTGGTCGGACCGAGCCCTCCCGTTACAAAAACAATCTCGGACCGCGCGAAAACGTCAGCCAGCGTGCTCTGAATGGCATCGCCATCGGGAATTGCGCGCTGTTCGTCAATGCGAAGCCCAAATTGAAAAATTTCGCGCGCGATGAAGGCAAGATGAGTATTGAGCACGTCACCGAGCAGAATTTCCGTTCCGGTATTGATGACGATTGCTTTCAACGCGCCTGCCTCCTTGTCATTTCGAGCGAAGTCGAGACATCTCTATTCTTTTCCCTGAAGGAACAATAGTTAGAGATTCCTCGACTCCGCTCGGAATGACAATTGTAGCGGCGGTCTGTGACCGCCGACAACGACAGTTCAGGCCGCAATTG
>DATILK010000240.1:0-9849 GCA_035476555.1 Chthoniobacterales bacterium
TCCCTGCTGGAAAACCAATCAAGCGTCCGACCGGGCGGTTGCTCGATTTTATCATCATCGGCGTTCTGGTTGCGGTGATCGCGGTGATGGCTTTTCCGTACCTGCGCGTCGCCGATTCGCCCACGTCGGACGTTTCCCAAAAAAGTATCGCGGTTCTGCCGTTCGTCCCACTCAGCCAGATAAAGGACCAGGAATATTTCAGCGATGGAATTACCGAGCAGATCATCGACTCGCTCGCGCACGTCCATGGTCTCTTGGTCGTCGCCCGCACGACTGCCTTCTCTTTCAAAAACAAGAACATGGACATCCGGGAGGTAGGCCGGCAGCTCGGCGTTACTCATGTCTTGGAAGGAAGTGTCCGGCAAGGGCCGGGCAAGATTCGGGTAGTGGCTCAGCTTATCGATGTCGCCAACGGTTTCCATCTCTGGTCGGAAACGTACGACTCCACCGACCGCGACCTTCTTTCTTTGCAGAGCGACGTGGCAAAAAAAGTCGCGAGCGCGCTGAGAATCGAGCTGCATCTGGCCGAGACCAAAGAGCTGGCCAAGCTTCCCACCGAAAATCCGGAAGCGTACGATTCCTATCTGCGGGGGCGCTATCTGCTCGTGAAGCGCACCGTCGATTCGGTTCAGAAAGGGCGCGCTCTTTTCGAGGAAGCGGTGGCAAGAGATCCTGGTTTCGCGCTGGGACACGCGGGCATCGCCGATTCGTATATTCTGCTTGGAAAACTGGGCGCAATCTCCTCGGCGGAAGTTTCCGCCCGCGCCTGGCCGGAAGTTTCATCGGCCCTCGCTCTGAACGAGAATCTGGCGGAGGGATACGTTTCTCGCGGGATCCTCCTGACGGACTACGAATGGAATTGGCCCGCCGCCGAGGCCGACTTTCGTAAGGCGCTAGAGATTAATCCCAACAGCGCGAGCGCCCATCACTGGTACGCCCGGCATCTCGCGGAAATTGCCCGGTTCGATGAAGCAATGCGGGAAATCGGAGCCGCGGAGAAACTGGATTCGCTCGATCCGGCGATTCTGAGCATGAAAGCAAAAATCCTGGGTGCGTCGCACCGCTACAAAGAAGCGATCGTACAATGCGGCAAGACCCTTGAGCTGGAACCAGGCTTCGCCCAGGCCGTTTCGATTCTCGCACAAGCCTATCTTCATAATCACGAATACCCGCAAGGGATTGCAGCTGCGAAGAAATACGTGGAACTGTCGAGCGGCAGCGGTTGGGCGAAACTGGAACTAGCCTACGCCTATGCAGCCGCTGGAGATAAACCCGAGTCGGGCCGCATCGTAAACGAAGTGACAGCCCAAGGCGGACCGTTTTCCCCCTACGACATGGCGACGATTTGCGCGGCCTGGCACGACACTGACGGCTCGTTTCGCTGGCTCGAAAAAGCAATCGAGCAACGCTCTGTCGATCTCATCTGGATCCGGGTTGACCCGCGGCTCGACCCAATCCGGGAAGAAGCAGGCTTCAAAGAGATCGTGGCGCGGCTGGTTCCGCGGCGCTGATCGAAAAAACGAATAAGCTTGTTCGCGGCAAATTTTACAGATTCAATCTTCGCCCGGAGGCAGTTTCCCTATGGCTACACAATTCAAGAAACCGGCTAAGCCGCTTTCCTACAAAGCAACCGTCCATAAGATTCTTGAGGACGCCGCCTACGCTAAATTTTTTCATGGCCTGTTACTCAAGGCACGAAAGGGAGATAAGGAGGCGGAAAAAAATCTCGCCGCCCATTTCCAATTGGCGCCGCGGGAACTCAAAGAGTTCAAATTGCCGAAGGGATACGGATATTTTAATTGCGCCAACTGCACAGATACGACCGGCACCACCACTGTTCTCTTTTGTTTCGTGACGCCGGTGCACATCTGGCCCAAAAAAACAAAAAAAGATTAAGACCGTCAGGATCGCCCGCAGCCTCCAGCGCGCGTGGCTTAATCGGGTAAAGAAGCTGGCCGCCTCGGACGGAAACTGGTGCTATTCGCGAGCAGGGCGGAAAAGCGATCCGCTGCAAGGATGGAAAATCCATGTCTCCGCCACCCGGCTGTCAGCGAACGAGGTTTTCTCCCGGGTCCAACCGATCCTCACCAAGCGCGGCGTTTTGTTTAAGGTCCCAGCTCGTCTCGATTTGCTCGAGGCGCTCAACTCCGGAGTTGGGCAATTTTCGCAGGTTGGAAAATTCCTGACGGTCTATCCGTCCTCAACCGCCGAGGCGATTGATCTCGCGCGGGTCCTCCACTCAGCCACGCGTGGCTTGCGCGGGCCGGAGATTCCGTTCGACGTCCGATATCGGAAAAACAGTCTGGTTCATTATCGCTATGGCGCCTTCCGCAGACCACGCCGAAGTGCTGCTGGATCAGGCGTCGTGTTCGATACCACCGGCCGCCGTCATCCGGACCGCCGAGCGCCTGGCCATGCGATTCCGCGGTGGCTCGACGATCCTTTTCGCAAATCGGGCGGGAAATCCAAAGAGACGCGATCACGCGGTCCCATTGGCTCGGATTATCTTGCTTACAAAGCAATCGCGCAGCGGGGGAAGGGTGGCATTTACGAAGCGGTCGACTTCTCGGTCTCACCCGCGCGGGTCGTAATCATCAAAGAAGGACGAAGAGATGGAGAGACTGCTTGGAATGGCGTCGACGGCTATGCCCGCGTCCAACACGAAGCGCGCGTTCTGCGTTTGTTGCGCAAGGCGGGTATTCCAGTCCCGAAAGTTCTGCGGACCTTCATCCAAAATGGAGCCTGCTACGTCGTCCTCGAAAAAATAGCGGGCCGCCAATTATTTTCGCGCGGAGCGCTCCAACCGCGGACCATTTCCTGGCGCCATGCAACGAGATTCCTGGAGCGACTCGAGCCGGTGATGGATCGTATGCATGCAGCCGGATGGGCTTGGCGCGATTGCAAGCCGTCTCACATTTTCCTCGATCGAGGCGCAGTGCGGTTAATCGATTTTGAAGGAGCGTGCCGCATCGACGAAACAGAAGTCATCACTTGGGGCTCCGCCAATTATTTGCCGCGGACGTATTACAATAGCCTTACCCGGCGCCCCGGCGTTTTTGAAGATCGTCACGCCTTAGGGGTGATCGCATTCCAATTCGGGGCTGGAAAGTTTCCGCCAGCAGAATCTCGTCAGAGAAACGCGATCTATCGATCGACGCGATGTCCGGATCAGCTTCGCGAGCGAATCGAGCCTCTGCTGAATTCGAAAATCGCAAGACGCCTTGTAAAATAGTCAGCCGTAGGAAACTGTCGGTGGCTTGTCAGAGTCATTTAAGTCTTCTCGCCTCTACGGATTTTTCTACGAACTGAAGCGGCGCAAAGTCTATCGCGTCGCCGTCGGCTATGGTGTCGTCGGGTGGCTGATCATCCAGTTTGCCGCAACCGTTCTGCCGGCCTTGACGCTGCCGGTCTGGATCGCGCGCTTCGTTATTGTCCTCGTCCTCGCCGGATTTCCCATCGCGCTCATCCTGGCGTGGGCGCTCGACGTTGGGCCGGGCGGAATTCACGTCACTCCGGAATCGACGGCCGCTCCGGATTGTCCACCCGCCTTGCCCGGCCGGCGCCGGAATATTTTCACGCTGGCTGTCGTCGGTCTGTTGATCTCAGCGGTAATCGGCTACTTCGTGCTCAGCCGCATCTCAGCCCGAAAGCTGGAGAAATCGATCGCCGTCCTGCCGTTTGCGAATTTCAGCAACGACCAGGCGAATGAATATTTCGCGGACGGAATCCAGGACGATGTCCTGACGAACCTCGCGAAGATCAGCGCGCTGAAAGTGATTTCGCGCACCTCGGTCCAGTCGTATCGCGGACAGACGCACAACATTCGCGAGATCGGAAAAGCGCTCAACGTCGCGACGGTTCTCGAGGGCAGTGTTCGCCGGGAAGGAAAACGGGTCCGCATCAACGTCCAGCTCATCGACGCATCGAACGACCGGCATCTCTGGGCCCAGGTTTACGATCGCGAGCTCACCGACATGTTCGCGGTCCAAAGCGATCTGGCGCGCGAGATCGCGGGCGCGTTGAAGGCGACGCTCGCGCCGGCCGAAGAGGAACGAATCGTTCGGAAGCCGACGGAGAATGGCGACGCCTATCTCCTTTACCAGGAAGCGCACGAAATTTTTAACCGGCCGGACCGGCATCACGACGACGTCGCGCGCGTCGAGGAGCTTTACGAAAAAGCGATCCGGCTCGATCCGAACTTCGCGCTCGCCCAGGCACGGTTGTCCCACGTAGAGAGCTGGATGTTTTACGCGATCGAGCCGTTACCCGCGCGAGCGCAGAAAGCGCGGGCTGCCGCCGAGGCAGCTCTCCAGCTCCAGCCGGACCTGCCCGAGAGCCATCTCGCGATGGGTTACGTCCACTATTATATAGATCGCAATTACGACGCGGCCCTGAATGAGTTCGCGATCGCCCGCATCGGTTTGCCTAACGACCCCGGAATTTTTCGCGCGATGGCCGCGATCCAGCGGCGTCAGGGCAAATGGCAGGAATCGAGCGCCAGCTATGCGAAAGCAGTCTCGCTCGAACCAAACGACCCGATCCTGCTCGAGAACATGGGCATGAATTATCTCGCGACGCGCGATTACACGACAGCCACGCGCATTTTCGATCGGGCGGTGAAAGCCGCGCCCGAAACTTTTACGATCCGCGAATTGCGAACGCGGGTGGACTTTTATTCCAAAGGCGACCTGCACTCGATGCAAACACTCCTGGCCGCGCAGCCGGAGAACATCGACCCGAACGGGACGATCACGCTGGCCCGTTACAATCTGAAGATGTACGAGCGGAAATTCGACGAGCTCCTCACGATTCTCGATCGAAGCCCGGCCGAAAAATCGCGCGGAGAAACGAGCGCGCCGATCTCGAAGGCGTTTCTGAAGGCGACGGTTTACAAAGCGATGAACGACGAAGCCAGGGCGCGGACAAATTACGAAGAAGCGCGCGACAAAGCCGAGAAGGCGGTGCAGGAAAGTCCGGACGACGGGCCGCGGCACGCGTTGCTCGGGTTGATCTACGCGGGACTCGGGCGCTGCGACGAAGCAAAAGCGGAAGCAAAACGTGCGGTCGATTTGTTACCGGAATCGAAGGACGCATTCGACGGGCCGATTCTCGCGATCAGCCGCGCACGCATCCACATGATGTGCGGCGATCTCGACACCGCTTTCGCGCTAATCGAGCGGTCGTTGCAGACGCCGTCCGGGATCACAATTCCCGAGCTGCGACTCGATCCGGTCTGGGATGGATTGCGCAATGATCCGCGCCTGCAATCGTTGCTGACCAAATACGGCGCCGGAAAATAGCAGCAACGCCGCGCGAAGAATCTTGTCTCACAATGCGTGCGCCTCTGGTAATTTGCGCGGAACGATGGCCGGATTTTTTGAAGAGATAAAACGACGGAAAGTTTATCGCGTGGCGGCAGCCTACGTTGTCGTCGCGGGTGGACTGATCCAGCTAGCCTCCGCCGTTTTTCCAGCATGGGAACTTCCGAACTGGGCACTGCGACTTACTATTATATTGCTGCTGATCGGATTTCCGATCGCTTTGATTCTGGCGTGGGCGCTCGAAGTCACGCCCGAAGGGATTCGGACCACGCAACCGGCGCCGACCGGACGCCGCCGGCGCAACATCGTCGCGCTGGTCGCGATCGGCGTTATCGTTTCTGCCGCCGCCGGCTTTTTTCTTTTGCCGCGCGCTTCCGCCCACAAGATCGACAAGTCGATCGCTGTCCTTCCTTTCGAAAATTTCAGCGACGACAAAGAGAACGCGTATTTCGCCGACGGCATTCAGGACGACATCCTGACGAATCTTTCCAAGATCGGCGACCTGAAGGTGATTTCGCGCACGTCGGTAATGCCGTATCGCGGGAAGGAAAAGAACGTCAAGGAAATCGCCCAGGCGCTCGGCGTTTCCGCCATTCTCGAAGGAAGCGTCCGCAAATCGGGCAACCGAGTCCGGGTCAACGTCCAGCTCATCAATGCGGTGAACGACGAACATATTTGGTCCGACGTTTACGATCGCGACCTGACGGACGTGTTCGCGATCCAAACCGATCTGGCGAAAAAAATCGCGGACGAACTGCACGCGAAACTTTCGCCGACGGAGAAAGAACAGATGACGCGCAAGCCGACCGAGAACGGCGAAGCGTATCTCGCCTTCGTGCAGGCCCACAATTTCCACCGCGAAGTGGAGGATTTGCCGAAGTTAAAACAGGCGGAGCAACTCTACGAGCGCGCGCTTCAGCTCGATCCGAACTTCGCGCTCGCCGCCGCCAGTTATTCGCGCCTGGAGAGCTGGATTTATCACACCTACGATCCGACTGCGGAACGCCGCGACAAATCACGCTCGCTCGCGAACCGGGCGCTCGAGATTCAGCCTGATCTGCCGGAAGGCCATCTCGCGCTCGGCTTTTCCATTTATTATATTGAACGAGACTTTGAGCGAGCGCTGGTCGAATTGGCGATCGCCCAAAAAGGGCTGCCGAACGATGCCGAAGTTTATCTCTCCATCGGCGCGATCCAAAGGCGGCAGGGAAAATGGGCTGAGTCGGACGCAAGCCTGGAAAAGGCCGCGAGTCTAAGTCCGAACGAAATCTGGCCGCTCCAGAATCTGGTTCTGAATTACCAGATGGAGCGCAGATTTGACCCGGCAAATAAAACTGTCGACCGCGCCTTGAAGCTCGCGCCCGAATCACTCTCTCTCTGGTCGATCAAGGCGCAGCTCGAGATTTCTGAGAAAGGGACGTTCGAAATCGCGGAGCGTGGCGTGCAGAAGCTCGCCTCATTACCGATAGACGAAAACACGCGCGTTCATCTTGACGTTGAGCTGGCCCAGACGCGGCTTCTCCAACGGCGCTACCCGGAGGCGTTGAAAATGGCCGAGGGCCTCAACGAAGAGGTGCTGGCGAAAGACCCGGAAGGACTGATGGGAAAATACGGCGTGATCGGCATCGCGAAGAAACTTATGGGCGATGCGGCGGGAGCGCGGGAAGCGCTTCTCAAGGCGAAAGGTTACGCGGAGAAATGGGTGAGCGACGCGCCGAGTGAAGCGAAGCGGCACAGCCGGCTGGCAGAAGCGCTCGCCTGGCTGGGCGAAAAAGATGCGGCCATCGCAGAAGCGAAACGCGGGACGGATTTGCTGCCGGAAAGCGTGGACGCGTTTGACGGATCGGTGTGCACCCAGACGCTCGCCGAGGTTTATCTGATCGTTGGCGAATACGACAAAGCAATCGCCATTGCCGAAGGCATGCTCGATCGACCAACCCAAATGACCGTTGCGGCTCTAAGGATAAATCCGCTCTGGGATCATGTCCGGCAGGATCCGCGTTTCATCGCGATGATGAAAAAGCATGGCGGTTAGATTTTCGCTGACCGCCGCCGTCCTTCTCCTCGCGCTCTCCGTTTCGCGAGCGGAGTGGAACATCACCTCTTCGGAAACCGACCGAAGCGCCGTCGCTGGCATCGAACATCGCCGGATCGTGTTGAACGAGAGCAGTTCGGGTGAAGACGCGACGCTGGACCTGGCGCTTTTCTCCGCGAAAAACGCAACGGTGCGCGTGGTGGATAATCCGAACGGCGATTACGACCTTGCCGCAGTCATGCGCCGGACACGCGGAATCGCCGGCGTGAATGGCGGCTATTTCGATCCGGAAAATGCGCCGGTTGGATTGCTGATCAGTGACGGGAAACCGATCGCGCCGTTACGCAAAGCGCGACTGCTCAGCGGCGTGCTGGTCGTGACGAAAACGCGCGTCGAACTTATCCGCTCAGGCGAATATTCCACGCGCAAGAATGTTACTGCGGCGATCCAATGCGGGCCGTTTCTCGTCGAGGGCGGAAAGCCGGTCGCCGGTTTGAATAATACGAGGCCGGCGCGACGAACGTTCGTTGTCACCAGCGGGCCGGATCGGGCCGCGGTCGGCTTTTGTTCCACGGTGACCCTCGCCCAACTCGGCGACATCCTGGCGACGCCGGAATTGAAAACGCAACGCGCACTCAACTTCGACGGCGGATCGTCCAGTGCGTTTTGGTTCGCCGGCAAAGACAGTCCGTTCTCCATCTCCGAACAAAAGACCGTGCGCGATTTTCTGATTGTCACGCCGAAATAGCAGCGCCAGAGTTCGCGTCCCATGCGAGCGTTCGGCGCATTCCGGTCCAAGAGCGAAATCGTTTACGGCGAAGTGCGAGGCGACGACGTCCATCTGCTCGCGACACCCTACTGGCTCGGGCTCAATTTTACCGGCGCGGTCGTTCCGTTGCGCGATTTGCAAATCGACGTTCCTGTCGCTCCGAGCAAGCTCATGGCCGTCGGCCTCAATTACGCGGATCACATCGCGGAGATGAAACGGACGCCGCTCGGAACGCCATTGATTTGGTTCAAGGCGCCGACTTCCCTGCTTCCGCACGGCGGCACGATCGAGATCGCGTTTCCCGAACACCAGACCCATTTCGAAGTCGAGCTCGCCATCGTAATTGGGAAACGAACGAAAAACGTGACCCTTGAGCGCGCGCTCGCTCACGTCTTCGGTTACACAATTGGGGAAGACATCAGCGATCGCGATTTGCAGAGTTCCGAGAAGCAATTCGCCAGGGCCAAATCGTTCGATACCTATTCGCCGGTCGGACCGTTCGTTTACACGGACGTCGATGTAAGCGACCTGCCAATCACGCTCCGGCAAAATGGCGAAGTAAAACAGCAGGCGCGCACCAGCCAGATGATTTATCCGGTCGCGGAGATCGTCTCGTTTGCCAGCCAATCGCTCACCCTGTTGCCGGGCGATTTGATCATGACCGGCACGCCGTCGGGCGTGGGACCGATCAACGAGGGGGACGAGTTGGAGGCGCGAATCGGGGATTGGCCGCCGCTCCGGAATCGCGTCGGACGTGCGTCACGAAACGAAAAATAATGCTTCCCTCGCGCAATTTCCTGACTCTAAGCTACATCCCACGAGGGAGGATGATGCGAACTAGATTTAGTGGCTCCTCCGAAAAGAAAAACCATCCGCGAAAGTTTTGCTCGACTAGCGCTTGTTTCCTTTATGAGGATACCCAACTCCATCGGAATCAGCGGTCGGATCACTTTCCAATCAACTCTATGAAAACAACGTTAATCGCCAGCTTCTTCTCCGTCACCATCGCTTTGAGTTCTTTCGGCCAGCCACCACCGCCGCCGCCGAACAAGCCGGCCGCGCCTCCAACTACGGCCACAAGCCCGGCCACGGCGCCTGCCAACACAACTACGACGACGACCGCGCCCGCACCCGCGATGAGCCCGGCCACGGCGCCCGCTACGAGTACAACCACGACGACCGCTCCGAACGCTTCGGCCACCGTCCCGGGTCTTTCGCCTGCACCGGGAATGAGTCCGTCGACTGCCGCAATGTCGCCTGCGACCACAACGACGACGACGACAGCGACCTCACCCGCTGCCGCTGCCGCCGGCACGCCAACCCCGAGCCCGACGCCGGAGCAAAGCGCGTTCGATAAGAATTTCTTCGTGGAAAATTTCCGCAAAGGCGGCCCGATCATGTGGCCGATCCTGATTGTGTCGATCATTGCGCTGACAGTGGTCATCGAGCGGACGTTCTGGTGGCTGGGCCGCTGGATGCGCCGCGACCCGAAGAAGATCGAGAAAGTTTTCACTGCGATTGAAGTCGGCGATGTCGCGGAAGCGTCGCGCCTTTCCCGCGATACGCGCGACCCGGTCCTGCGCATGATGTGGAACGGGTTGAACCACCAGCACGCGTCGCTTCAGGGCGCGCTTCAGGTTGCCGCCGGTATCGAGATCAAACGCGCCGGACGTTTCCTCGTCGTCATGGACACGCTGGTCACGCTGGCCCCGTTGCTCGGTCTG
>DATILK010000241.1:0-3132 GCA_035476555.1 Chthoniobacterales bacterium
CCGCGTTGCAACGCTCGCCCGATCTCCTCGCTCCCGGATCCATCCACGATCGCGTTCACGTCCATGTGACTCGCGATATGGGGCGCGAGCTCCGCGCGATCGCCGGCCAGCATGTTCACCACGCCGCCCGGCAAATCGCTCGTGGCGATGATTTCCGAAAACGTCAGCGCGGGCAGGGGACTCTTCGCTGAGGCCAGCACCACGGCCGTGTTTCCCGACAAAATTACCGGCGCGACCAGCGAGACCATCGCGAGCAACGGTGATTCATCCGGGCAGACGACCACGACCACACCTGTCGGTTCCGGTGTCGTGAAATTGAAATGCGAGCTGGCCACGGGATTCACCGCTCCGAACACCGAACTGAATTTGTCCGTCCAGCCCGCGTAATAAACGAGACGGTCGATCGCCCGCGCCACTTCGTTGCGGGCCTGCTCGCCACCGGGACCGCGCGCGATTTCATTGCGCAGCTCCCCTTCGCGCATCTCCAGTATTTCCGCGGCGCGATACAAAATCTGGCTGCGGAGATACGCGCTTTGTTTCGACCAGCCGGCGAACGCCGCGCGCGCCGCCACCACCGCGTCTCGAAAATCTTTCCGCGAAGCGCGGCTGTAATTCGCCACCGCTTTCCCGTTGCTTCCCGCCGCGGGCGACACCCGGCCGCTCTCGCTCCGGACGAACTTCCCGCCGATTAGAAGTTTGTAGGTTTTTTGGACTCCGAGCCGCGCTCCGTTTTTTCGCACGAACTGAGGATTGCGCATTGCTCGAAAAAAGAAAATGCTAAACAACACTCTCTCGCGGCCCGTGGACAAATCGGACAAAATTTTTATCGCGGGCCATCGTGGGCTCGTCGGCAGCGCGCTCGTTCGAAAGCTCGAGCAGGAGGGTTTTGCCAATCTCGTGACCCGAGACCGCGCGACCCTGGATCTCCGCGACACCGAGGCCGTCGATCTTTTTTTCGCCGCCGAAAAACCGGAGTTCGTGGTGCTCGCGGCCGCGAAGGTGGGCGGGATCAAGGCGAACAACGATCTGCCCGTCGAATTTCTTGGCGAAAATTTGCAATTGCAGAACAACGTGATTCGCGCCGCCTACGAGAATGGCGTTCGCAAGTTGTTGTTCCTCGGTAGCTCCTGCATTTATCCCAAGCATGCGCCCCAACCGATTCCGGAAAGCGCGTTGCTGAGCGGGCCGCTCGAGCCGACGAACGAAGCCTACGCCATCGCCAAAATTGCCGGCATCAAACTTTGCCAGGCTTACGACCGCGAATACGGCGCGAATTTTATTTCAGCCATGCCGACGAATCTTTACGGGCCTAACGACAACTTTGATCTGGTTTCTTCCCATGTTCTTCCCGCGCTCCTCAAAAAAGCGCACATTGCAAAAGAGGAGCGGCAACGCGAGCTGGTTGTCTGGGGTTCAGGAAATCCGCGCCGAGAATTCCTCCACGTGGACGATCTCGCTGCGGCCTGCGTTTTCCTGCTCGAGAAATACGACAGCCCCGAGATCATCAACGTCGGTTGCGGCGAAGACATCTCGATCCGGGAGCTGGCCGAGTTGATTTGCGACATCGTCGGTTTTCAGGGCGAGCTCGCCTGGGACACGACCAAGCCCGATGGCACGCCGCGCAAACTCCTCGACGTTTCGAAAATCCACGCGCTCGGCTGGCGGCACAGGATCGGACTGCGCGAAGGCATCACCCGGACCTACCAATGGTTTCTGGAAATCGAAACGTGAAGGCGCCGCGCGTGGGCGTGGTCGGCGTCGGCCACATCGGAAAAAATCATGCGCGCTTGTATGCGGAGATTGCGCCCGCGCAGTTTACCGCGATCTACGATACGGACCGCGCGGTCGCGCAACAACGCGCCGCGGAGTTTGGCGTCAAGGCGGTCACTTCGCTGGATGAATTCGCGGAGATGATCGACGCCGCCTCGATTGCCACGCCGACGAGCACGCACTTCGAGATCGCGCGTGCTCTGCTCCTGCGCGACAAACATTTGCTCGTCGAGAAACCGATCGCGGACGACACCGCGCGCGCGAGCGAACTGGCGGAGCTGGCCGCGGCGCGCGCGCTCGTTTTGCAGGTGGGCCACGTCGAGCGCTTCAACCCCGTCTTGAGCGCGCTCGAAAAACGCCTGACCAATCCGCGTTTCATCGAAGCGCACCGGCTCTCCCCTTATCCAAATCGCAGCACCGATATCGGCGTCGTTCTCGATCTGATGATCCACGATTTGGAAATCATTTTGCACCTCGTGCGGTCTCCGATCCAGACCGTCGACGCCGTCGGAGTGCCTGTTCTGAGTCGCGGCGAAGACATCGCGAACGCCCGCATCCGCTTCGAGAACGGCTGCGTGGCGAACATCACGTCGAGTCGGATCAGTCCCGAGCAAATGCGCAAGATTCGCGTTTTCCAGGAGGACGTTTATCTCTCCCTCGACTACCAAAACCAGAGCGGCGAAATGTATCGCCGAACGGCGGATGGTTTGAAACGCGACGAGGTCGAGATCGAGCGCGAAGAACCGTTGAAACGCGAGCTGGCCGCTTTCATCGAATGCGCCGCGACTGGTCGCACCCCAAAAGTTTCGGGGTTCCAGGCCGCGGCCGCGCTCGAGCTCGCCGTCGACATCACCCGGCGCATCAATTCGGCTTCAAGTGACTAAGCGAATTTATTTCGTCGCGGGCGAAGCGAGTGGAGACGAACACGGCGCCGCCTTGATGCGGTCGTTGCGCGATCTCGCGCCGGACTGCGACTTCCATGGACGCGGCGGACCGCGCATGAAGTCGATCGCTGGCGATGCGTTCGTGAATTGGATCGATGCCTCCGCTGTCGTGGGCCTCTGGGAAGTTGTCAAACATTACGGCTATTTCCGGAAGCAATTCGCGGAGACGCTCGAAGAAATCGCGACGACGGAGCCCGATGCAGTCGTCCTGATTGATTATCCCGGATTCAATTTGCGCATCGCTCGCACCCTGCGGTCGCGCGCGCCGCACTTGAAAATCATTTATTACATTAGCCCGCAGGTTTGGGCTTGGAACCGCGGCCGGATCGTCCAGATGGCGCGTTACCTCGACCTCATGCTCTGCATTTTTCCCTTCGAAGCGGAGCTCTACAATGCATCGGGTTTGCGCACGATCTTC
>DATILK010000242.1:0-8562 GCA_035476555.1 Chthoniobacterales bacterium
GCCGTGCGGCATATTTCCACAAAACAAAATTTAGGAAACGCTGGCCGCGGATAGAGCCAGATCGCGTTGCCGTCGCGGATTAAGAGACCACTGCGCCCGCCGCATCTTGGCGCTGAGGACAGCGCAGCTACAGCGCTGCAAGAAAGTTCAGTCGAGTCCACGAGGATTTTGTGTATCGTCGTTGCATGGCGAACGACGTGGTGGATCTGAGAGACGAGAGGGAAGGCGGCGCGGAGTTCATCCTCTCAAGTCAACCGGTCGTGCCGGAACGGCAGGCGTCGAATCAGGATACGCAGCGCGATTACGAAAATCTCGGCGAACTCCCGCGGTCGTATGGAGGCGCGTTTCTCTTTGCGATCGCGCGCGATCCCCGCACGATTTTTGTTTATTGGGATATCGACTGGCCGGCGGTATTCGGGACGACGATGCCGATCGATCGCAAAGTGCATCTTCGCGTTTTATGGCACGAAGGAATTGAGGAATCCACGGCAGCGGTCGAACCGCTTGCCGGCAGCCATCTCCTTTCGATCTTGCATGCGCGCAGTTCGTATCGCGTCGAGATGGGCTATTACGTGCCGGAAAATGTTTGGAACTCGGTGGCGATTTCGTCAGCCGTCATCACGCCCCCAGATGATGTCGCGGAAAATGGCCCCGTCGATGTGGCCACCATTCCGATGCACCTGAGTTTTCAGCGGATCGTCGACACTTTCCGCGGCTCGAAGTACGACGGCGACGCGCTCGCAGAAATTGTCGGCCGCTTGCAGCGTCACGCCGATACTTCCGACGCGACCTTGCCGGAGAGCGAGCGCGAACTTTTGCACGCGCTCGAATCTGGTCTTTCCATATCGCCAGCATCGCAGCGCGCGCGATTGCGCAACGCGCCGGACAGCTTCGCCGCCCGCGAACGGGTCGAATCGATCCTCGGCTTCGGCGCCTCGAGCCCGATGTGATTTCCGGTGGCGGCGGTCTATGACCGCCGAACCTATTTGTGGAGGCTGATCCCTTCCGGCATCTCGGGAGGCGCCGCGTTGATCCGGCTGTGGCTCTTGCCGTAGCTGAAGTAGAAAATAAATCCGATCAGTAGCCAGACGATCAATCGCAGCCAGTTGGTCCAGCCCAATCCATAGATCATCGCGCCGCACACGATGATCCCGAGAATCGCGACGAGCGGCGCGGCCGGAACGCGAAAACCTCGTTCGAGCTCGGGACTTCGCACCCGCATGATCCAGACGCCGAGACAAACCAAGATGAACGCGAAGAGCGTTCCGATACTAGTCATTTCCCCGGTGACGTCGGCGGGAACAAACGCAGCCATCAAACCGGTGAAAACAAAAAACAGGATGTTTGATTTGTAGGGCGTGCGGTAACGCGGATGCACGTCGGAGAAAATCGGCGGGACCAAACCATCGCGGCTCATGGAAAAGAAAACGCGCGATTGGCCGAGCAACATCACCAGGATCACGGAAGAAAATCCCGCGAGAATCGCGACGGTGACGCATTTCGACAGCCATTCGTAGCCGTGCATGTAGCTGCTGATTGCGTAAGCCACCGACGCTTCGCCGCCGCGCTGTGGATCGCGGAAATCCGCGACCGGCGCGATGCCGCTGAGGACATAGGAGAAAAGGACGTAAAGGACGGTGCAGATTGCGAGCGATCCCAGGATGCCGATCGGCATGTCGCGTTTCGGATTTCTTGCTTCTTGCGCCGCGGTCGAGACCGCATCGAACCCGATGTAAGCGAAGAAGACGACGCCGGCTGCGCCGAGGATTCCCATGATGCCGCCAAAGGGATGGGTAATACCTTCAGGCGTCGTATAGGTGCTCGGGGCGGGAATGAACGGCGTGTGATTCGCCGAATTGATGAAGCCCCAACCGAGCACGATGACGAGAACTACGATGCTCACCTTCAAGATAACGATGAGCCCATTCACGAAGGCGGATTCTTTCGTTCCGCGAATCAGGAGCAGCGTCAGAATAAAAAGGATGAATACCGCCGGAAGATTGACGATGCCGGCGACGCCGGATGGATCATGCTGAAAAGGCGTGTGCGACCACTGATAGGGGATGCGCCAACCAAACCAAGCCAGGACCCGGTTCGCGTACTCGCTCCACGCAGAAGCCACGGTGGCCGCCGCGACCGCGTACTCGAGAATCAAATCCCAACCGATGATCCACGCGACGAATTCGCCCATGGTCGCGTAGGAATAAGTGTAGGCGCTGCCCGCCACCGGAATCATGGAGGCAAACTCGGCGTAACAGAGACCGGCGAACGCGCAGCCGATGCCGGCCACGATGAACGCGAGCACCACCGATGGACCGGCGCGTTCCGCGATCGCCGCGGCGGTTCGGACAAACAAACCAGCGCCAATGATTCCGCCGATGCCGAGCGCCATGAGGTTAATTGGCCCGAGCGAACGCTTCAGGCTGTGTTCGCCGACTTCCGCCGCTTCTGCCATCAGCTTATCGAGAGGTTTCCTCGCAAATAGATTTGCCATGACGGTCGTTCCTTTTTGTGTCGTTGGGTGATTGCTGACTGCGGACTTGTTTCGGTTTCGCTACGTGGGCTGGCCGTCTGCCTTGCGCCAGAGAAAATAAATCGGCACGCCGGTCAGGACGATGATCAATCCCGGCCAGGTCGTTGCCGTTTGGTAAATAAATAACACCACCAGGATCACCGACGCGCCGATGATGTAGAGCGCGGGAATGATCGGGTAGCCAAAGGCTTTGTAGGGCCGCTCGGCGTCAGGCCGTTTCCGGCGAAGCACGAACAGGCCAAGGATGGTGAGGATGTAAAAAATGAGCGCGGCGGAAATCACGTAGTCGAGCAGGTTCCCGTAAAGATTTCCGTAGGTGATCTTGCCGGCCGCATCCGTCTTGACGGTGAGCGGCAGGACAAGGACGCCGGCCCAGATGCCTTGAATGATAAGGCCCCACGCCGGCACGTGCCGTTTGTTCAATTCGCCCACGCGCTGAAAGAAAAGGCCGTCACGCGCCATCGCGTAGTAGGCGCGCGCGCCGGCCAGGATCAGCCCGTTGTTACAGCCGAACGTCGAAACCATGATCGCGATCGCCATGATGGCCTCGCCCGCGCCGGGGAAGATCACCTTCGCGGTTTCAGAAGCGACGCGGTCATTGTCCGCAGCCTGAATTGCCGTGAACGGCAGCACCGCGAGATAGGCGACGTTCGCGAGGATGTAGAGGCCGATGACGAGGATTGTCCCGAAGGCCAGCGAAAGCGGAATGTTGCGGCGCGGATTTATGACTTCACCGGCGGTGAAGGTGATGTTGTTCCAGGCGTCCGCGGAGAAAAGCGAATTCGTTTGCGCCACGCAGATGCCGACGAAGAGGCCGAAGGCGGTGGCGGCGGTCAGGCTTTGGCCGACCTCTTGCAAACCGCCTCGGAGCGTCCAAAAATCGCTGAAGTTCGCCGCGCCGGCGCCCGACTTTAAACCCACGATGATGCCCAACAGAATGAGCGCGATGAGCGCGCCGGTCTTTGCGGTAGTGAAAATGTTCTGGACGAGCTTGCCCAGCTTCAGTCCGCGCGTGTTCATGAATGTCAGCAGCGCGATCATGGCCAGGCCGACGAGCTGGGCGGTTGAGAGCGACAACGCATAGCTGCCGAAACGGATCGGGGCGATGAGGTACTTCGTTTCCGATACCCACGGAATGAGCACGTGCATGTAGCGCGCGAATCCGACAGCGACCGCCGCGATCGTGCCGGTCTGGATGACGAGAAAAAGCGTCCAGCCGTAGAGGAAACCCCAGAGCGGCGAGAAGGCTTCGCGCAGATAAACATATTGGCCGCCCGCCTTCGGCATCATCGCCGCGAGCTCCCCATAAGAGAGCGCCGCCATCAGCGTGAGCACGCCGGTTACGAGCCACACCACGATGAGCCAGCCAGGCGAGCCGACCTGGCGCGCAATAATCGCCGAGACGATAAAGATGCCCGAGCCGATCATCGAGCCGGCCACGAGCATCGTTGAATCGAGCAGCCCCAGTCCCTGGATAAATTTGTTATTGCCCGGTTCGTTTGCCATGTCGGTGCCGAAGTCGCGCAGAGTTAACCATCTGCCCGGCGCGCGACGCAACGCCAAAAGTGAGCGCTTCGCAGCGGGTGAGGAGTGTGCTATTCTCCGCGGCTCGTGTCTAAAGGGGTTTTACTCGGGAAGAAAATCGGCGCGCTCGTTGCGCTGGCCGCGCTTGTCTTCGCAAGTTCGTTGCACACCGCCATTGCCGGCGCCCTGCAGTACGAAACCCTGCCGCTGATCCGTTCGAGCCAGAATCACCTGCTCGTTCGCGCGGAGGTGAATGGCAAACCGGCCCTGCTCGGCGTCGACACCGGCGCTCCCGTGAGCGCGATCGCGCTCAATCGCCGCGAACATTTCGGGCTCGCGCCCATCACCGGCAAGTCCGATCTGCCGTCGAAGCTGAGCATCAACGGCGCGTTCAATTCCGTGGCCGTCGCGCGCAATTTGCGTCTCGGCATGCTCAATCTCGTCGATGAACCCATGGTCCTGGTCGATCTCGGCGGGCTTCGCCGTTCCAGTAAACGCGATGAGATCGACGGCATTCTCGGCGCCGACATTTTGTTTCCGACCAAAGCACTTCTCGATTGCCAGAAGCAGGTCCTGATTTTGAAAATCAACCCCAGCGTGCCCGGAACGGTGCCCGGTTTCGATTTCAGCGGATTCCGCCGCATCCCGATGCATGTGAGCGACGGCTTCAATCTTTACGTCGACGGTTCCGTGAACGGAAAAGCCGCACGGCTCATGGTCGACACCGGCGCATTCGCCACGCTGCTCCATTCGCGGTTCGTTCGCCGGATGCAAATCCCGCTGCGCGAAACGCCGTTCAGTTCGTCGGGGGTGAATTTGAAGCAGCGCGGCGTGCAAATGGCGACGATCTCGCGTTTCTCGATTGGTTCGATGAACCTCGAGCGCAGAGACGTCGGCGTGATCAATCTCGAAGGCCTCATTCACGGCGGCCTGCTCGACGCCTCACCCCCAGTCGTCGGTCTGCTCGGCTCCGAAATCCTCCGCAGCCATCACGGCATTATCGATTTCGGAACCAAGAGTCTTTATTTGAAGCGCTGACCACCAGCTACTCGATATCGAGCTCGCGCACGTTTTTCTGGGCGCGGATGATCTCCACCTGGTTTCGTAATTTGTCGGCGAATCCGACTTTCTGCGGGATGCCGTCCAGTAAAATAACCGGCGACGAAAGATCGGAAGTGTTCACCTTGATGTTTTCCAAGCCGACCGTCCGATAAATAAATGGCTGGAGAACTTCGATGTCTTTCACGCGATACAACTCGAGCGTTTCGGTGACTTTGCTGAAAATTCCCTGCGTCATTTTCAGCCGCTCGTTCGTTAATTCGAAGACGTGGTTTTTCGTTTCGAGATACCGCCGCAGTCCGATGAAGATCGGCACGATGAGCCAGCAAAACAAAAAGCAGAGGATGAAACAGCCGAGATTTTTCAATTGCGACGCCGCTCCGCGCCAGATCGTTTCTTCCGCCATGGGTTCAGTTCTATCAAACCGGCGGCGAAGCACAAGATGATCGCGCAGGCTTTCATCCTCGGCGCCGGGCTCGGCACGCGGTTGCGTCCGCTCACGGAAGATTTGCCCAAGCCGCTCATCCCGGTTTTCCAAAAACCGCTGATTACCTTTGGGCTCGATCACCTGATCGCGACCGGCGTGAAATCGTTTGTCATCAACACGCATCATCGGCCGGAAAAGTTCCGTGAATTTTTTCCCGGCGGGAGTTATCGCGGACATCCGGTCCAATTGGTCCACGAACCGGAAATTCTTGGGACGGGCGGCGGCATCAAGAACGTGGAGCGCTTCTTCAAGGAAGAACTCTTCATTTCGTACAGCGGCGACATCCTGACGGACATCGATCTGCCGTCGCTCATCGACGAGCATGTTCGGGCCGGCAACGACGTCACCTTGGCATTGCGCGAGACTCATCTGGGCAAAGACGTGGCCGTGGAGGCGAATCGCGTGATCGACATCGCCAACCGGTACGGTCACGAAGGCCGCTACGATTTCGCCGGCGTCTGCGTTTGGACCCGCGCCGTTTTTGAGCGGATTCCGCCAGCCGAACACATTTCCTACATTTCGATTCTCGCCGATTGGATTGGGGACGGCGGCAAGATCGGCGGCGTGGTTCTCAACCAAGGCGGATGGTTCAATATCGGGTCGCGTCGCGAGTATCTCGCGGTCCATCGCGCAATCGCGGACGAGAATTGGAAGCCGGCTTACGTGGCCGAGGCCGAATGGCCCATCCGAGTCGCACCCGACGCACGAATCGATTCAACCGCGCGGCTCTCAGGATGTTGTTCCATCGGCGCCGGTTGCCAGATTGGCGCCGGGGCCACGATCGAGGACACAATTCTTTGGCCGGGCGCACAAATCGCTTCCCGATCTCACCTCCGTAACTGTATTGTCCGCTCCCACCACACCGCCCAAGGCGATCTCAGTGACACCGACATCTAAAACCACGAAGACCGACCTGCTTCTCCGCCAGACCCGGATTCATTTCCCGCGTCTCGAAGAAGCGAAGGTCAAAATTACGCCGATCGAGAAAGGCGGTTCGGACCGGAAGTTTTACCGCGTCCGTTGTTCGCCCGAGCAGACGATCATTCTGGTTAAGTACAATCTCGAGCGGGAAGAGAACCGCCATTACGTGGAGATCGCGGAATTCCTGGCCGCGCACAAAATTCGGGCGCCAAAAATTTATTTTCACGATCCAGCGGAAGGCCTGATCTGGATCGAAGACCTGGGAAAGACCGATCTCTGGAGCCACCGCGAGGAAAGCTGGATGGTGCGCCGGGCCTTTTACGAATCCGCGCTCAGCGAGATCGTGAAACTTCATTGCCTGCCGGAGGCCGAGACGCAGGCAATCCGGAAAAGTTTGCCGGCAGAGTTCGACGCCACGCTTTATCGCTGGGAACAAAATTATTTCTTCGAGAATTGTCTCGGCCGTTTCTTCGGAGTTCCGCCGGAAGAACTTTCGGCGCTGGCGAGTTTGGATTCGTTAGGCCGAATCGCCGACGAACTGGCGGCGCGTCCGCGGGTTCTGGTCCATCGCGATTTTCAATCGCAGAACATCATTGTCCGCAACGGCCAGGCGCACCTGATCGATTTCCAGGGGATGCGGCCCGGCCTGGCGGAATACGACCTGGCGTCGCTGCTCTTCGATCCTTATGTCACTTTTTCCCGCGCGGAATGCGAGGAGCTGCTGGCCGATTATGAATCGAAGCGCGCGGCGGCCGGCCACGCCGTAGCCCCCGACTCTCGAGATGTTTTCCGGCTCTGCGGAATCCAACGCCTGATGCAAGCGCTCGGCGCCTACGGATTTCTCGGCCTGGTGAAAGGCAACAAGACGTTTCTCGATTATATCCCTGCCGCGCTGGATTCGCTGCGGGGACTCGTTGCGGAAATTCCTGAACTGGAAAGATTGAGCGCGGCGCTCCGGCAACTGTCCTAAGTCGCGGCATGTCCGCGAGGCCAATGAACCCCACTACCCCACGATCCTCCGACTCATGGCCGCGGATTGTGGCTTGGGCGGCCGCGATCGGCGGCAGATTGCCGGAAATTCTTTGGCGCGAATCAGGTCACCAGGTTTCAGTCTGGTTTACCGCGGGCGAATCGCTCTTGCTCTTGTTAGTCGCGCTGGCCGGAATCTGGATCGTCTCGTTGCGCAAAGTGGCGAGGTTCTTGATCGCAATCGCGATTCTGAATTTTGCATGGGGTTACCTGTCGCCCGCTCTGGCCGGCTTACCCGCCGTTCGGGCAGTGACCGATAACGTCAGCTGGGGCGCGCGTCTATTTCTCGCGCGGCTCTTCACTCTTTCCGGCGCGGTGCTGGTGAGCCTCACGCTGATCGGCAGCGGCATCACGCGTCAGGATTTGTTCTTGTGCAAAGGCAATTTGTCCGCTCCGGCGCAACCGATTCCGTTTCTCGGTCTGCGCAGACCAGTTCCTTGGTCGTGGCTCGGCCCGGCGTTCATCATTTTGTTCGCAGTGGCTCTGGCGCCCTATCTTTACCTGACGGTCTATCCGAATTTCACCGTGAGCGACCGGATCCTGCGGACTCTTCCCTGGAGTCTCGCCGTCGCGGTGTTGAACGCGGCCAGTGAAGAGTTTCAGTTTCGCAGCGTGCTTCTTGCCCATTTGCGCGGCGTCTTGCGGCCGGCCGAAAATGTTTTGCTAACCGCCGTTTTTTTTGGAATCGGCCATTATTATGGGCAACCATCCGGACTGCTCGGCGTGGCGATGGCTGGATTCGCCGGTTGGATTTGGGCCCGGAGCATGATCGACACTCGCGGCGGCGTCTGGGCGCTTCTCATTCACATGGCCCAGGACATTGTTATCTTCGCCTTCCTCGTCGTTGGCGCGGGAATGTGAAGCGTGTGAGTTAGGACTTACCAGGTGCGTCGAAGCGGGTGCGCTTCGGTGTTGAAGACGATTTTGTCGAACTCGAGCGTCTCCGGCGGTGCGAAAAGCAGGTAGAAGTATTTGAAGGTCTCGGCGAGCGCGAAGCTTTCCATTTCGT